>JAUVMT010000020.1 GCA_030600085.1 Gemmatimonadales bacterium
CGGGAAGCGAGGTCCCCGCGCCGCGTCGATGCCGGAGCCTCCAGGCCCACCGGCCAGATAGACGATCGGCGGTCCGGCGTCTGACGATGTGCTGGGGAAGCGGACGAAGCCGAGACGGATCATGCGGTCGTTCTGTTCCGACCGATTCTCCCGCACCCAAAGGAAGCCGTACTGGGCGGTGACCGTGTCACCGGCCAGAGAGACGAAGACGCTGTCGACGGTCTCGAGCATACCGGGCGTGGGTTGAGCGGTCGCGGGGACCACCGCACCGACGATCAAGGGAAACGCCACGGCTCCGGCGAGGGAGAAGCTTCTGGGTCGCATGGGTCGCATGGGTCGCATCAAGCTCAAGGGTTCAAGCCAGCGTCAAGTGTCGCTCGAGTTCCAAGAGGCTCTCGAGGTTGTGCCCGGGCGCGAAGGTATCGATGTGGGGAAGCGCGGCGCGCATCCCCCTCGCCGCGGGCTCGTACTGGGAGCTCGCGAGTAGGGGATTCAGCCAGATCACCTTCTTGGCCTTTCGGTGCATGGCGCGCATGGCGCGCTCCAGAAGGTTCACATCGCCCCGGTCCAGGCCGTCACTGAGGATCACCACGATGGTACGCTGGCCCAGCAGGGATCGTCCGTGCTTTCGCACGAACTCGTCCAAGCACTCTCCGATCCGCGTCCCGCCCGACCAATCGTGCACGCGGGTTCCGAGCGAATCGAGCGCCTGATCGACATGCGAGGCCGAGAGCCAGGGCGTCAGCCGCGTCAGGCGCGTGGAGAACACGAAGCTCTCGACATCCCGGTCTCGTCCGGCCGCGAGTAGAAAGCGAAGCAGGAAGCGACTGTATCGTTCCATCGAGCCGCTGACGTCGCACAGGAGGACGACGCGCGGCCGCTCCAGTCTTCGCCGCCGCCTGGCCAGCCGAAGGAGCTCACCGTCGTGTGCGACGGCGTCTCGGAAGCTGCGGCGAAGATCGAGCCGCCCCTTGCGGCGGTGCGGGCGGTACCGGCGGCTCTTGCGGGTAGCGAGCCGGAGCAGGATCCGGTCGAGGATTCGGTCCATGCGGCGCAAGTCGCGCTCGTCCATCCGTTCGAACGAGCGATGGGAGAGGCGTTCGTCGGGGCTGTAGGAAGCCCCCGCCACGTCTGAGGAGTGCCGTGCTCGGCCATCTTCCGCGGCGCCAGCTCGATGAAGACGCTCGAGGACGGTCGGGGGTGCCGATCCGCCTCCGGCGACCCCTCGCTCGCTACGCTCCGAAGCTCTCCCGTCCGCGGAAGCTGGCTCCTCCCCGGGTTGACTCCCCCCCCAAAGCGCCCAGAAACAGCGCTCGTAAGCCGGTTCGTGGTCCGGAGATGAGGTGAAGGCCGCTTTGAGCCCGAAGTAGACGTCGAGCCCATCGGAGGCGTCGAGCTGTTCGAGCGCCTCACAGGCGGCCAGGGACTCCAGCACCGTGCAAGGCACCCCTTCTTCCCGGAGGGTCCGGGCCAGGCGAGCGGTCCACTCGACAGGCCGCTCCATGGGAGCCGATGCGGTCACGAAGGGTCCGACGAGTCGGCGGGCGCGCCCTTCAGCATCTCCCCGAGCCCGTTGGCAGCGAGGGCGGCGATGTCATGCCGATCCTTCAGCAGGCACCCCAGGGTGGCTCGAACTGCGTCCTCATCCAGACTCTGGACCCCGAGAGAGTCGAGTGCTTCCGCCCAGTCCAGCGTCTCCGAGACCCCCGGCGTCTTGTACAGCCGGCTGTCGCGCAGCCGCTGGACGAAGCGGACGATCTCCTCCGCCACGTCGGTCGACAGGCGCTCGCGGCGGGTGCGGAGGATCCGAAGCTCCTTCTCGAACGATGGGTGGTCGATCCAGAGGTAGAGACACCGGCGGCGCAGCGCATCGCTGAGCTCCCGGGTGCTGTTCGAGGTCAGAACGACGTGAGGCCTCGTGGTCGCCTCGATCGTGCCGAGCTCGGGGATGGATATCTGGAAGTCCGACAACAGCTCCAGCAGAAACGCCTCGAACTCCTCGTCGGCCCGGTCGACCTCGTCGATCAGCAGTACGGGCGATGCGGGTCGTGTGATGGCACGGAGCAGGGGACGTTCCAGGAGATAGTCTCGTCCGAAGATCGTCGCCTCGAGCTCTTCAGGGCTCGTGCCTCCGCTTTCCTCGACCCGGATTCGCAGAAGCTGACGCTGGTAGTTCCACTCGTACAGCGCGGTGTGCACGTCCAGCCCCTCGTAGCACTGCAGCCGGATGAGCTCCGTCCCCAGGATCTCGGCCAGAACCTTGGCGATCTCGGTCTTACCCACGCCGGCCTCGCCCTCGATCAGGAGGGGTCTTCCGAGCGTTTGCGCCAGGTGAACGGCCGTGGCGATGGCCCGGTCGGCCACGTACCCGCGGCGCTCCATCTCCTCGGCGATGCTGCGGATTTCGTCCCTCAAGCTCGGCCTCCGGGTTCAGATGGGTACCCTCTACCATCCTGCTCACGCGGAGGTCCACTACGCGCGTCGTGATCGCCCGGATCGTCAGGGATTCACCGGCTCCAGCGTTTCTAGTGTGCCGGCGGTGTGCCGGTGGAGCCCGCGGTTTCTCGCCGCTCGGCCACGGGAGGATGGACGCATGAGAACACGCGGCGTCGTCGAGCTTAGTCCCCGGATTTCGGGACCGGTGGAGCGGGTACCTGCCTCATCAGGGGTAATAGGGCTTTTCCGAGCCCGTTCCGCCGGTCTCTTCCATCTCGCGATCCTGCTCGCGGCATCGCTTCCGCCGGGTTGCTCGAACCCCCTGGCTACCGACCGTGACGCGTTCGAGGAAAACCTGCAGAAGTGGAACGCGGCGGCCATCGACGCCTACGAGTTCGACTATCGGCTCAACTGCTTCTGCGGGGGCCCGGGAGTTCGGCCGGTCCACCTCGAGGTCCGGGCCGGAGCGGTCGTCGCGGTGAGCTTCCCCGACGGCGGACCACCGGAGTCCTACGATCTGGCTGAGTACCCGACCATACCGGACCTCTTCGCGGACGTGGAAGCCTCGCTGGCACGGAAGCCGTTTTCCGTCATGGTCGAGTACGACGGGGCGCTGGGCTACCCGAGGGAGTTCTTCGCGGACTTCGTGGAGAACGCGGTCGATGAGGAGCTCGGCTTTTTCGCCACCGACCTGACGCCGATCGCGGACTGACGAAGTCCGGCAGCGGCTACGAGTCGACGGCCAGCGCCAGGTCGCGCTCGAACTTCTCCTGGCAGCCGGAGCAGCAGAAGTAGTAGGTCGCGTTCTTGTGTCCGAGCGTATGGCGCGCTCCGTCGATCGGCACTTCCATCCCGCAGATCGGGTCCAGGGCCACGGTCGGCGGGCGACTGCCGGAGGTCTCGGGGATGTTTGTGTCGGCGGAGGGGCTCCCCTCGCCTGCGGCCGCGATTCGGTCGTTTCGTTTCCGAGCGTGCTCGGCCCGGCGCTGAACGAGCTCGGCGAGGATCGAGATCGCGATTTCGGCTGGTTCGCGCGCACCGATGTCCAGACCCGCCGGGCCCACCAGAGGTCTGAGCTCGTCCTCGTCCCACTTCCGGGCGAGCAGCAGGCGTCGCATCTCGTCCGAGCGGCGCGGGCTGGCGATCAGGCCCACGTAGTGGCTGCCGGCTCGCAGCGCGTCCTCGACGGCTTCCATGTCCCAATCGCCGAGCGTCGCGACCACCGCGTACCGCCTTGCCTCGTCGCTGATATCGGCTTCGAGCCTCTCCCTCGAGTCGGGCTCGTCCAGAAGCCGAACGCGATAGCCCGCCTGCTCGCCCATCGAGGCCAGGGCATGGCTGACGGGAGAATCGCCGTACAGAAGCAGGAGCGAAGCCGGTAGCTGCGGTTCCAGGTATATCTCCACGGTACCCCCGCTATGGCAGGTCATCGGGTAAACGATGGCATCCGGCCGAGCCGATCGTGCGTCGGGCGCCAGAACGATGAGGCGCGGGCGGCCATCGCGCAGTGCCTCCCGTGCCTCCTTGCGGACCACGGGTTCGATGCAGCTTCCGCCCAGCCAGCCGTGGAAGCCACCATCGCTCTCGACGATCGCCTTTTGGCCGACTATGGAAGAGCTGGGCGCCCGGCGCGCCACGACGGTGGCGATCGCGTAGGCTCGCCCGCGCTCCGAGAGCTCGGCAGCCCGCCGGTAGGCCGAGTCGTCCGTCACGCCGCGCATGCCTCCGGGCCGCGGAGCCCCGGCTCGTCGTCGTTGTCCGGCTGCGAGGGACCTACTCCGTGACGCCCGCGTCGCGAAGCACTTTCCACACCTTGTCCGAGGTTATGGGCATGTCTATGTGTCGGACGCCGTAGGGGGAAAGGGCATCCACCACCGCGTTCACGAACGCCGCCGGCGACCCCACGCACGCCGACTCGCCGACGCCCTTCGCACCGATCGGGTGGTGCGGAGAAGGAGTGACCGTCCGGTCCGTCTCCCACGTCGGCGTCTCGACGGCCGTCGGAATCAGGTACTCCATGAAGTTGCTCCCGATCATGCTGCCGTTCTCGTCGAAGTCGATCAGCTGCATGGCGGAGATGGCGAACCCCTCCGTCAGGCCGCCGTGAATCTGCCCTTCCACGATCATCGGGTTGATCACGGTGCCGCAGTCGTCCACGGCGACGAAGCGTCGGACCTTCCACTCGCCCGTGCCCCTGTCGATGTCCACGACGCAGATGTACGTGCCGAACGGGAAGGTCAAGTTCGGGGGATCGTAGTAGTTGACGGCCTCGAGGCCGGCTTCGACGCCTTCGGGGGTATTCGTGTATGCCGCAAAAGCGATGTCTCCCATCGATATCGAGCGATCGGGGGCACCCTTCACCCGGAACTCGTATTCCTTCCACTCCACGTCCTCCTCGGCGACCTCCATCACGTGGGCGGCGATCTTCCTCGCCTTCTCCCGGATCTTCCTCGCCGCGATCGCCGTCGCCGCGCCCGCGACCGGCGTGGAGCGGCTGGCGTACGTGCCGAGCCCGTAGGGAGCCGTATCGGTGTCCCCGTGCTCGACGGTGATGTCATCCACCGGGATTCCGAGCTCCTCGGCCAGGATCTGCGCGAAGGTGGTCTCGTGCCCCTGTCCTTGTGTCTGCACGCCGATCCGGGCCAGCACCTTGCCGGTCGGGTGTATCCTGACCTCGCAGGAGTCGAACATCTCGAGCCCGAGGATATCGAACGTCTTCCCGGGTCCGGCGCCGACGATCTCGGTGAAGCTGGAGATCCCGATCCCCATGATCTCTCCACGGGCGCGCTGCTCCTCCTGCTCGCGCAGAAGGTCGTCATACCCGACCATCTCGAGGGCTTTGTCCAAAGCCGCCTCGTAGTCGCCGCTGTCGTAGCTCCAGCCGAGCGACGTCTCATACGGGAACTGATCGGGCTGGATGAAGTTCTTCCGCCGCAGCTCCACCGCATCCATCCCGATCTCGTCGGCCAGCAGGTCTACGGCGCGCTCGATCAGGTAGGAGGCCTCCGTGACCCGGAACGAGCAGCGGTAGGCGATCCCGCCGGGCGCCTTGTTCGTGTACACGCCGTCCACTTCCACGAACGCGTTCTCCAGGTCGTACGAGCCGGTGCAGATGTTGTAGAGGCCGGCCGGGAACTTCGAGGGCTGGGCGGCGGCGTTGAACGCTCCGTGATCGGCCAGCGTCTTCACGCGTAGCCCCCGGATCTTCCCCTCCTTGGTGGCGGCGAGCTCCGCCCGCATGTGGTAGTCGCGCGCGAAACCGGTGCTCGAGAGGTTGCCGGTTCGGTCCTCCGTCCACTTGACCGGCCGCCCGAGCGTCAGCGACGCGACGGCCGAGCAGACGTACCCGGGATACACCGGCACCTTGTTGCCGAAGCCTCCGCCCACGTCCGGGGAGATGATGCGGATCTTGTGCTCCGGCAGGCCCGCCACGAGCGCGAACACCGTCCGGTGCACATGGGGTGCCTGTGAGGTCATCCAGATGGTCATCTTCTCGTTGGTCGCGTCCCAATCGGCCACGCAGGCACAACACTCGATCGGCGCCGGGTGGCAGCGCTGGCAGATCATGTCCTGCTCGATCGTGACGTCGGCCTCCTCGAAGATCCGGTCCGTCGACTCCCGGTCACCGGACTCCCAGTGGAAGATGTGGTTCGTCTTCTCCTCGCGGTCCTCACGGATGATCGGGGCGCTGGCGTCCAACGCCTTGTGGGGATCCACGAGAACGGGAAGCTCCTCGTAGTCGATCCGGACGGCTGCCGCGCCGTCCGCTGCAGCGAAGCGCGTCTCACCGACGACCGCCGCGATCTCCTGTCCCTGAAAGAGCACCTTCCCGGTGGCGAGCACCATCTGCTGATCGTGCGACATGGTGGGCATCCAGGACAGGTTCGCCTCCGCCAGGTCCTCGCCCGTGATCACCGCCAGGACGCCCGGGATCTCGAGTGCGCCGGAGTTGTCGATGCTCCCGATTCGCGCGTGAGCGAAAGGCGATCTGACAAGCTCCATATAGACCATGTTCGGAAGCTTGACGTCATCGACATAGCGGCCCTGTCCACGGATGAAGCGTGCATCCTCCTTACGCTTCACCGAGCAGCCCAGACCCCCGAGCTCCTGTGAGGTGCTCATTCCCCGCCTCCTTCGGACGCGCCGTTCCCGCCTCCGGCACCGCCGTCTACGCTCGTGTCATTCCCGGCCATGGCTCGTGCGGCGCTCTGGATCGCGTGCACGATGTTCTGATAGCCGGTGCACCTGCAGAGATTGCCGGAGATCGCCATGCGAATCTCAGCTTCACTGGGCTCCGGGCTGGACTCCAGAAGCGCCACCCCGGTCAGCATCATGCCCGGCGTACAGTAGCCGCACTGAAGACCGTGCTCCTCCTTGAACGCTTCCTGGATCGGGTTCAGTTCGCCGTTGCTCATGAGCCCTTCGACGGTCGTGAGGGCCTGCGCATCGGCCTGCACGGCGAACATCGTGCAGGACTTGATGGGGGTCCCGTTCAACAGGATCGTGCAAGCGCCGCAATGCGTCGTATCGCAGCCGATGTGGGTCCCGGTCAGCCCCAGCTCGTCGCGCAGGAAGTGCACGAGTAGCATTCGGGGCTCGACGTCGGCCGTGTACTCGGCACCATTGACCGTGACCGATACGGACATCGTCGTGGCCATCGTCATCTCCTCCTAGCCGGTCAGGAAGCGGCGCGAGCCCGATCGACCGAGCGGCGTAGCGCCCGTCCGGTCAGCACCCTCACCATGTCGCGCTTGTACTCTTCGGAACCTCTCGTATCCGCCGTCGGGCTGGATGCCTCCGCCGCCTTCACGGCCGCTGCCTCGATGGCCGCGGCCTCTGCGCCCGAACCCAGAAGCTCTCCTTCCGCGGCCGCGGCCCGCAGACTGGTCGCGCCCACGGCCGTGAGCCCGATCCCCGCCGCGCTCACCTTGCCGTCATCCGCCAGGGTGATCTGCGTTGCCACGCCCACCGTGGCGAAATCGCCCACTTTCCGCTCGAGTTTCTCGTACGCGCCCCCCTCTCCGTCGCTTGCTGCCGGGATGCGGATCCCGGTCACGAGCTCGTTCGGCTCGAGCGAGGTCACGAAGGTGGTGAGGAAGAGCTCGTCGATCGGAAGAGTGCGCTCGCCGCCTGCTCGCCGGACCGTGAGCTCGGCCCGGTAGGCCAGCATTACGGAGCCCCAGTCACCCGCGGGATCGGCGTGAACGAGCGATCCGCCGACGGTGCCGCGGTTGCGCACCAGTGGGTCGGCGATCACCTCCGCCGCGTCGGACAGGAGCGGATACCGGTCGCGGACGAGCTCGGACCCTGCGATCGTCGCGTGGCGGACCATGGGGCCGATGTGGAGGAACCCATCTGACTCCTCGAATCGCTCGAGCTCCGCCAGTCCGTTCACGTCGACGACCGTGCCGGGCTCGGCGAGCCGAAACCGCATGGCAGGAATCAGGCTTTGCCCGCCCGCAAGGATCTTGGCCTCCCATCCGTGCTCGTCGAGCAGGGCCAGCACCTCGTCGATGTCGGAAGGGTGATGATAGTCGAATGCAGCCGGAATCATGGGTGGCTCCTTTGAGGGTCGTCTCAGGCTCAGGATAAGGCCCATGCCCCGGCTGACGCTATGCCCGAGCGGCCCTCCATCGCCAGGTAGGCGGCCGGCTGCGGTCGCGACTGGTGGAGGGAGGCCTTCTTCCCAACCTTGGTGACGAGAAAGGCAGACGAAGCTGACCGAAGTGACCGACAAGCCAGGCGGATCAGAGCCCGATCTTTCGGTGCTGCGTATGGACCGTGAAGAAGCGGCGAAGAAGCCCGGCGGGGGCACTCGCTCCCGCCGACTCCTCGTGTGGCTCGTGCTCCTCGCCGCTGCGGTCCTCGTCACCGTCGTCGTCGTCCCGAGGCTGCCGTGGATGGCCCCGGAGATCGAGGCCGCGACCGTGCGCATCCTGACTCCCGGCAAGGCCTCCCAGGTTTTGACGGCCACCGGCTACACCTATGCTCGCGAGCGAGCGTCGGTGGGCGCCAAGATCATCGGTCGGGTCGAGCGCCTGTACGTGGATGAGGGCGACCGGGTCGAGCGGGGCGACACGATCGCGGTCCTGGACAGCGATGACCTCGTAGCGGCGCTGAGGCAGCGTCGCGCGGCGCTGCTCGAGGCGCGTGCCAACCTGGCGGACGCCCAGCGGCAGGAGGCGCGCTTCGCTCGGCTCCTCGCCGAGAACGCGATCGCGCAAGCCGAGTACGACGCCGAGGCGACACGCCTCGAGGTAGCCGAGGCTCGGGTCGCGGTGGCCGAGGCGAGCCTCGCCAACGCTCGGGCGAGGCTGCAGTACGCGGTCATCACGGCGCCGATACCCGGCGTGATCATCGAACGGCGGATCGAGGTGGGCGAGATGGTGGCGCCCGGCGGCTTCACCACGCAGCAGGCGACCGGCGCCATCGTCCGTATCGCCAACCCCGAATCACTGGAGGTGGAAGCGGACATCAACGAGAGTTACATCTCCCGCCTCTCGCTCGGGCAGCCGGCCGTCATTCGGGTGGACGCGGTTCCCGGCCGCGAGTACCACGGGCATCTTCGTCAGATCGTCCCGACCGCGGATCGTCAGCGGGCGGTCGTCGAGGTGAAGGTCACGATCGACGACAGGGACGATCGAATCCTGCCGGACATGAGCTGCAACGTCGCCTTCCTCGATGAGGATGCCGGGGAGGAGAGCGCGGCGGCTGGCCAGCCGACGGTGGTCGCGCCGAAGGCTTCGGTCCTGCAGGATGCCGATGGTCCCCACGTCTTCCTCGTCGTGGGTGGCCGCGTTCGGCGCACCGCCGTCGAGCTTGGAGAGGAAGTGGGCGATGACGTGGAGATCCGCTCAGGCTTGAGCGGTGGGGAGCGCGTGGCCGTGACCGGGGTTGCCGAGCTGGAGGACGGTGACCGGGTTCGGATTCGGTAGCGGCCCTGGAGCGGATCGGCAAAGGGCGAGATCCCGGCGGGTGGTCGTAGAGCGTCGAGGCGTCGCAAAAAGGGGGGGCGAATGAGCGATCCGGTCGTCCGGATTGAGGCTGTGAGCAAGGTCTACGGGGGCGATCGGCTGCGTGTCGAGGTGCTTTCGGAGACGAATCTGGAGGTGGCCGGAGGCGATTTCGTGGCCCTCATGGGGCCGTCGGGTTCCGGGAAGACCACTCTGCTCAACCTGATCGCCGCGGTGGATCGGCCGACCTCCGGACGGGTGATCGTGGCCGGCCAGGACACCTCCCAGCTCAACGAGAGCGCGCTCGCGCCGTGGAGGCATCGTCACATCGGTTACATCTTCCAGCTCTACAACCTCATCCCCGTCCTTACCGCCTACGAGAACGTGGAGCTTCCGCTCACGCTGAGCCGACTGAGCTCCGCCGATCGGCGCGCCAAGGTGGAGACCGCCCTGGAAGTCGTCTCCCTGACGGATCGGAAGGACCACTATCCGCGCGAGCTCTCCGGCGGCCAGGAGCAGCGCGTGGCGATCGCTCGGGCCGTCGTCACGGATCCGACCGTCCTGTTGGCCGACGAGCCCACGGGAGACCTGGACGCCGAGAGCGCGGAGGGGGTCCTGCGGCTCATGGAGAGGCTCAACGACGAGTTCGGCAAGACGATCATCATGGTGACCCACGATCCACGCGCCGCCAAGCACGCGCACCGCTTTCTCCACCTCGACAAGGGCAAGCTGTGGAGCGATGCGGAGGAGGCCGCCACGGGCGTAGGGGGTTCAGCTTCTTCCCCGGGGAGTGAGGAATGAGGAAGCTCGTCTGGCGCAACCTGCTGCGGAACAAGCGCCGCGCGGGGCTCACCGTGGCCAGCCTCACGTTGGGAGTGATGCTCCTGTGTGTCCTCGGCGCCCTCCTGCAAACGTTCGATCCGGCCGAGACGGAGGCGTCGGAGAACCGGGTGGTGGTGCGGCACGCGGTCTCGCTCCAGTTCGACCTGCCCGAAGCGTACTGGCGACGCTTGGAGGGTCTGGACCACGTAGAAGTCGTCTCTCCGCTCTCCTGGTTCGGCGGCATCTACAAGGACACGAGGCGCGAGAACTTCTTCTCCCAGTTCGGTACGGATCCGGAGACGCTCCTCGCCGCCTTCGAAGATCTGGAGATCGAGCCGGAGGCTGTGGCGGCCTGGCTGGCCGAGCGCCGGTCGTTCATAGCCGGCCGAGCGCTCGCCCAAAAGCACGGCTGGGAGATCGGTGATGAGATCTTCCTGCAGGGGGAGATCTACCCGATCGACCTGAACCTCGTTCTGCGCGGCATCTTCACCGACTCACAGGACGAGGCACAGGAGAACCAGATCTTCTTTCACCGGGACTACGTGGAAGAGGCGCTCGGCAATCCGGGGCAGGTCGGAACCTTCTGGCTGTTGGTCGACGATCTGGAGAACGTACCGGCCGTGATCGAGGCGGCCGAGGCGATGTTCGAGAACTCGGAGGCGCGGGTGAAGGCGGAGACGGAGCAGGCGTTCGTCCTCGCCTTCGTGCAGATGATGGGGAACGTGGAGCTCCTCTTCGGGGCCATCGGCTTCGCCGTGATCGTCTCGGTGTTCTTGATCACCGCGAACACCATGGCCATGGCGGTACGGGAGCGGAACACGGAGATATCGGTCCTCAAGACGCTCGGCTTCAGGCGAGGACAGGTGCTCGGCGTGTTGACGGCGGAGGCGATGGTGATCGGCATCGTGGGAGGCCTACTGGGTGTGACGCTCGCCGCCACCCTGCTTCGGCTTGCGGCAGGGGCGCTGTCGTCCGAGCTGTTGCTCTTCCAGACGCTGACCCTGCGGTCCGACGTGGCGTTGCTCGGCCTGGCCGCGGCTTTGGGAATCGGTACGCTCTCGGGCCTCGTGCCGGGCTACGCCATGGCGCGACGCTCGGTCGTAGAGGGGCTGCGCAAGGTGGCATGAGGCGAGGATGAAGCTGCCCATCAAATACAGTGCGAGAAGCCTGTTCGTCCGCCGCGGCACGACGTTGATGACGATCGCCTCGGTGGCCTTCGTGGTTCTCGTGTACATCGGCGTCCTGTCGCTCGCCGGCGGGCTCTCGTCGTCGTTCTCCGCCTCGGGGAACCCCTCGCACGTCGTCGTTCTCCGCGAGGGCGCCCTGAGCGAAACGAGCAGCTTCTTCTCGCTCGAGCGCGGCCGCGAGGTGATGACCCTCCCCGGGGTCGCGAGGAACGAAGACGGGACCGCGTTCGCCGCCGGCGAGGTCATCATTCTGAACAACCTGCCTCGTCAGGACGGCTCGATGAGCAACGTGACCTTCCGCGGCGTAGCCCCCCAGTCGTTTCGGCTCCGGCCGGAGGTGAGGGTCAAAGACGGCCGTCGCTTCGAGCCCGGCAGAGCGGAGCTGATCGTGGGGCGAAAGCTCGCCGGCCGTTTCCCCGACCTGCGCCTCGGATCCGAGATCATGATCGGGCAGCTCGTCTTTCGGGTTGTCGGGGTCTTCGAGGCGGGCGGTTCCAGCTTCGGCTCGGAGGTGTGGGGAGCCGCCGAAGATCTGAGTGGTGCGTTTCGACGGGAGGGATACTACTCGTCGGTGCTGTTGAGTGCGGCCTCGCCGCCCGACGCTGAAGCGCTGGTGCAGCGTATCGAGGGTGATCAACGCCTGCGGGTGAGAGCGCTCACGGAGTCCGAGTACTATTCACAGCAGACCGCTGAAACCACCAGGCAGTTCTTGGTGCTGGCGAACATCCTGGCTGTGGTCATGGCTGTCGGAGCCTGCTTTGCCGCCGCGAATACGATGTACGCGGCGGTGTCGGCCCGCACACAAGAGATCGCGGCGCTCAGGGTGCTCGGCTTCAAGAGACGGAACATCATGGGAGCGTTCCTGATCGAAGCGGCCCTTCTCGGGCTGGTCGCGGGGATCGTCGGCGTGCTGCTCTCGCTGCCACTGAACTTGATCAGCACGGGAACCACGAACTTTCTCACGTTCAGCGAGATCAGCTTCTCCTTGAGGACGACGCCGGTGGCGCTTCTGGGCGGCGTCGCGTTGGCCGTCCTCACCGGCGTGGCTGGAGGACTTCCTCCCGCCTGGTCGGCCGCGCGCAAGCCGATTCCCGAGGCGATGCGAGCAGTCTGACTCCGACCAACGCTTGCGGTGAACGTCGCGTCGCTCGACTTTCGGCGCCGACCGGACGGCGCCGACCGGACGACGCGGACCGGACGACGCAAACACGGATCGCCGCAGACACGGATCGCCGCAGACACGGGTCGCCGCTCGCAAGCACGGAAAAGGAGACGCCACGTGCCGATCGAGATTCAGAAGAGCTTCGAGATCAACCAGACGGTGGAGGAGGTTTGGGACTTCCTGACCACCCCCGAGCGCGTCGTGGAGTGTCTGCCCGCGGCGAAGCTCACCGAGAAGGTCGACGACCGCAACTTCCGCGGCGAGATGGGTATCCGGCTGGGTCCGATCGGCGTGACCTTCGAGGGCATCATCCACTTCGACAAGCTGGACGTCGAGAACCGCGAGGTCTCGATGCACGGCGAAGGGAAGGATGCGCGGGGCTCGGGCAGCGTGAAGATGCAGATGCACAGCAAGCTACGGCCGACGGATGATGGCGGAACCCACGTCGAAGTGTCCCAGAGCGTCAGCCTGGCGGGCCGGCTAGCCTCGTTCGGCCGCGGCGGCATCATTCAGAACGTGGCCGACTTCATGTTCGGCCGTTTCACCGACTGCATGACGCAGAAGCTGGAGGGCTGATCCCCCTCGCGGCCCGTCGGCTCGAGGGCCCCAAGGGTCTGGCTGTCGGCGGGCTACTCCAACCGGTCGAGCTTGTCCAACTCGGCCTCGTACTGCTCCAGGCTCATGGGGCCGCTCACGAACTTTCTCTGGAGCACCGCTAGCGGCGTCTCTCGCCGGGTCGTTTTCACCTCCGCATTTCGAGATCGGGGCTGCGGGTTCCCGCCGAGCCATTCCTCCCGTCCGCTCGCCAACCTCGGATGCGACTGCGTGCGCGTCATGTCCCCGTCGGTCATGCGGTCGCGCATCCGCTCTCGGTATCCGCGGATCCTGTTCGCTCCCAAGCGACAGCCGCCACGGCAGTTCATCAAGAAGACCGCGATCGCCACCCAAATTACCCAGTCAGGCATCGTCCCATTCCTTCGTCTCGATCCGCGTTCCAGTTAGCTCTTGCTGCTTGCCCGCTTGCCCGGTCCGGGCCAGCTCTCCTCGACATCTCGGGTCGCGCGTTCCAGGATCTCCTGTAGCTTCCCGAGCGCCTCGGGATCGGCCGCCTTCCGCGTCGCGCGCTCGAAGCTGACCTGTGCCAGCCGAACGAACGTGCGCGTGAGATCGCCCATGCCGCCCGTCGAGAAGCGGTCGGTGAAGTCGGAGAAACGGTCGGTGAAATCCGACACTCGGTCGCCGTGCTCACCCAACAGGGTTCGCCCCTCATCCGTGATGCGGTAGACGCGCTTGCCCTCCTGCTGCTCGGAGATCACGCTGCCCCGGTCTTCGAGCATCTGCAGGGTAGGGTAGATGGAGCCAGGGCTCGGCGAGTAGATGCCGCCCGAGTCCTCCTCGAGGCGACGGATGATCTCATAGCCGTGCATCGGCCGGTCATCGAGGAGGCTGAGGATCACGTACTTGAGATCCCCGCGTCGCCCGAAGCGCTGCCGGCCCCTTCCGCTGCGAACGCGGGGGCCGAATGCGGCGAAGCCCGGGCCGCAGAACGCCGCCCACTCGCCGAAGCCGAAATCGTTGCACTTACGGCCCATCCCTCGCTCTCCCGTTTTTCCGACGGCACGCCCGCGGGGCGACCGTCGAGTCAAGTTACGATATATCGGTAACGGACGATAACGATATATCGGTACAACGTCAAGCGGACCGGACTACGTCGGCGGGCCAACTCTCCGTATCTTGCCGGGGTTTCCGCACGAAACCGAGATAGACCTCGACCGAAAGGAGAACCTCTTGCCGAAATTCGTCATCGAGCGCGATTTGCCGGGCGCGGGCAGCCTCACGGATGAGCAGTTCCAGAAGGTCGCGCAGAAGTCCTGCGATGTCCTTCGAGCCCTCGGCCCCGACATCCAGTGGGTGCAGAGCTACGTCTCCGATGAGAAGCTGTACTGCGTGTACATCGCGAAGGACGAGAAGCTGCTCCACGAGCATGCCGAGCGGGGAGGGTTCCCGCTGACTCGCATATCGAGAGTCGAGCGGATGCTCGATCCCACGTCCGAGGAGGGAGCACCGGAAGCGACGGCGTAGCCAGCCAGGCGCAGGCGCTGGCCGCCATCTAGCGGCGGACGGCAGGGAGGAGCCATGAACGCGACGCAGGCCGTCCCCATCCGAGTGACCGTGAACGGCGAGCGGTACGAGCGCACGGTCGAGCCTCGGCTCCTCCTCAGCGACTTCCTGCGCCACGAGCTCGGCCTGTCGGGCACGAACGTGGGATGCGAGCACGGCGTCTGTGGCGCCTGCACCATCCTGCTCGACGGTGAGCCCGTCCGGGCGTGTCTCGTCTTCGCCGTTCAGGCAGACGGCTCCTCCATCGGCACGGTGGAAGGGCTCGAGCGGGACGACGGCCTGCACCCGCTTCAGGCCGCTTTCAAGGACGCCCACGGCCTCCAGTGCGGCTTCTGCACGCCCGGGATCCTCATGACGATGGTCGCGTTTCTGGACGAGGTCCCCGATCCGACCGAGCTCCAGATCAGGGAAGCGCTGTCGGGTAACCTCTGCCGGTGCACCGGCTATCAGAAGATCGTGGAGGCGGTCGAGGCGGCCGCGGTCGTCCTCGGAGGGAGCCCGTGAGCTCGCGGTACTTCGGGGCGAGGATCCGTCGCAACGAGGACGAGGTGCTCCTCACGGGCCGGGCCACCTTCGTTGACGACGTGCAGCTCCCCGGGACGCTGCACGCCGCGTTCGTGCGCAGCGATGTGGCACACGGTCTCCTTCGAGCCGTGGACCCCGCGCCCGCCCTCGAGCGTCCCGGCGTGGTCGGCGTCTTCACGGCGGCGGACCTCGGCGAGTACTGGCAGCCCGGGCCGCTGCTCGTGCCTCCGGCGCCGATCGAGGGACTGACCTTCCACGCGCGGACCCAGGTGCCGCTCGCCCGAGAGAAGGTCCGGCACGTCGGCGAGGCGATCGCCGTCGTCGTGGCGGAAAGCCGTTACGTGGCCGAGGATGCGGTGGAAGACGTGATCGTGGATCTCGAGCCCCTGGATGCGGTGGCCGACGTTCGGGCCGCCCTCGCCGAGGGAGCTCCGGTCATCCACGAGGACCTCGGATCCAACCTGGCGGCGCACGCCGTTCAGACGAAGGGCGACTACGATGCCGCACGCGCCGCGGCCGATCTCGTCCTCGCGCGAGATTTCACGTACGATCGGGGCGTCGCGGCGGCGATGGAGAACCGCGGGGTTCTGGCACATTGGGACGAGCGCTCGTCCCAGCTGACCGTCTGGGATACCACCCAGGCGCCGATCCCGATCCGCAACGGGCTCGCCTCGATGCTGGGCCTCTCCGAGTCGCAGGTTCGGGTCGTCGCCCCGTTCATCGGCGGCGGCTTCGGCCCCAAGATCATGATGTTCTATCCGGACGAAGTGCTCCTCCCCTGGATCTCGATGCGCCTCGGCCGGCCGGTGAAGTGGATCGAGGACCGGTTCGAGAACTTCTTCTCGACGACCCAGGAAAGGGGACAGCTGCACGAAGCCGAGATCGCGCTGAGCTCGGATGGGCGGATCCTGGGGGTGAAGGACGTGTTCGTGCACGATACGGGCGCCTA
>JAUVMT010000276.1 GCA_030600085.1 Gemmatimonadales bacterium
CTGTACTCGTCCGTTCAGGGCTTCCTGGAGCTGCCCGACTACCTCCAGGTATGGCCTGGCCATGGAGCGGGCTCGGCATGCGGGAAGGCGCTGGGGGCCGTGCCGGAGACGACCGTTGGATACGAGAGGCGCTTCAGCCCGGCGATCGAGGCCGCCAACCGTGGCGAGGACGCCTTCGTGGACTTCATCCTCACGGGCCAGCCCGAGCCGCCGACGTACTTCGCCCGCATGAAGCGGGACAACAAGCTCGGGGCGCCGGTCCTCGGCGACCTGCCTGCGCCGCGCAAGCTCGCCCGCTCGGAGCTCGAGAAGCTCTCGGGAAGAGAGGACCTGCTCGTGGTGGACACGCGGCTGGACCGTGACGCGTACATGGCCCGCCACCTCAAGGGCTCGCTATACGCGCCGCTCGACAGGGGCTTCAGCCAGGTGGTCGGCTCGCTGGTCGAGGACGAGACGACGCCGCTCTTCCTGGTGATCCGGGAGGAGGATCTGGACGAGGCGGTCCGGGACCTCGTGCGAATCGGCTACGACAACATCGCCGGCTTCGCGGAGCCGGAGGCACTGGAAGCCTACTTCATCGACGGGGGTGCGCACGACTCGATCGATGTGATCGACTTTGCGGACCTCGAGACGGCTCGAAAGGAGGACGCGGCGTTGCCGCTGGACGTCCGGTTCTCATCCGAGTTCGGCGAGGGCCGAGTTCCGGGGGCGCTCAACACGGCGTACACGCGGCTTCCGGAGTACGAGACCCTTATCCCCGAGAACCAGACGCTGCTCGTCTACTGCCGGACCGGATCCAGGGCGGCGGCGGCCGCGTCGTACCTGAAGCGGCGGGGATTCGACGTGCGATACGTGGACGGCCTGATCGCCGACTACCCGGCCATCGGCCCGCTGGAGACGAGCGAGAAGGCCGAGCCCGCAAAGGTCTGAGCCGGCAGCCGTCTGGCCCGAACGCTAGCTCAGCGACCCCTGCGCTCGTGCCCGGCCGCGGCTCGCCGTCCAGTCACGGAGAGCCTCGTCACTCAACGGCGGCGAGAGGTGGAAGCCCTGCCCGGTGGGGCAGCCCAAGGCCTTGAGACCCCTCAACTCGCCGCCGTTCTCGATCCCCACGGCGGTGACGTCGAGACCCAAGCCGGCGGCAAGACCGACGAACGAAGCGACGGCCGCTGAGGTGCTCTCGCTCCCGAACGGGCTGAAGCCCAGGCGACGGTTCAGCTTGATGGCATCAACGGGCAGACGCCGAAGCGCACCCAGGGCCCCGAATCGCTCACCGAAGCCGTCGATCGCGACGGCGATGCCGAGACCTCGAAGCCGCCGCAGAGGGAGACGGGCTCTGAACCAGGTCACCTCGTCCACCTCCACCCTCAGCCGCGCCGGGAGGGCTCCTGTCGTGTCCAGGATGCGGGTCACCTGATCGATGAAATCGGGCAGCTCGAACTGCATCCGAGAGAGGTTCACCGAGACCCATGCGTCCCGGAGAGGGGGCGGTTCGTTCTCCCAGGAGCGCAGGTCCGTGCACACCCGGCGAAGGACCCACAGCCCGAGCGGATGGATCAGCCCGCTCTCCTCGGTCAGGCCCAGAAAGTCGTGCGGGAAGAGAAGCCCGCGCTCGGGGTGCTCCCAGCGAAGCAGCGCCTCCAGCCCGACCATCCGATCGGTGTGAAGATCCACGACCGGCTGGTAGTGGACCCGAAACTCCTCCTCTTCCAGTGCCTGGCGCAGCCGACCTTGGCCGCCCGTCGCGCCGGGGAGCTCGACGGTGGTCGCGTGCCCTGCCGCCTCGAACGGGGCGCTCGGGTCCAGGCTCGCGCCGTGCCGCGCCTCGTCGGCCAGTCGGCCCAGATCGGCAGAGGTCAAGGCCCCGGCTTCGCTGATCGCGCTCGCCACCTGAGCTCTCAGCTCCACCTCCCTTCCGTCGACCGTGAAAGGCACCTCGAAGGCGGCCGATATCCGCGCCGCGGCTCGCAGAACACCCGCTCGTTCCTCGACCTGCTCGAGCACCGCCATGAACGCATCGTCCCCGAGACGCACCAGGGTGTCCTCCTGCCTCAGCGTGCCCTGCAGGCGCTTGCCGACGGCAGCCAGAAGCCGGTCTCCGGCCGCCCACCCCAACTCCTCGTTGGCGGCGCGGAAGTCCACGATGTCCACGACCAGGACGGCGACCGCCACCCTCGCCCGCCTCGCTCTCGCGACGGCGTGTTCGAGTCGATCGAGGAGTAGCAGGTGATTGCCGAGGCCGGTGACCGGATCGTGAAGAGCGAGGTGGGTCAGATGCTGCCTCGCCTCGAATCGCTCGGTCACATCGGCGGCGACACCGATCCACCGGGCCGAGCCCTCGGCCGGAGCCGACATCGGCAGGCGGCGCTCGGCGATCCATCGGATCGTCCCGTCCGGGCGAACGATCCGGTACTCGAGCTCTCCGGGCGAAGTCGCCGTTTCCACTCGCCGGCGGTCCTCGCGGTGAACGGTCGCCAGGAACGGCCCGAAGCCGGCGTACAGCGGCTTCCGGCTCCGGCCCCAGACGCTCTCGTAGGCGGGGCTCACATAGACGAAGCGGCCCGTCCCGGCATCCCGAATCCAGAACACCTCCCGCATGGAGTCGACCAGGTCCCCGAACCGGCGCTCGCTCTCCTCCAGTCGGCGTCTGGGAGGGCGCCTCTGTAGCGCCATCA
>JAUVMT010000106.1 GCA_030600085.1 Gemmatimonadales bacterium
ACTCCTCGAGTTGTCCCGGTCGGCGCCGATGCTTCCAGCGGGAGCCGTCAAGCTCTAGCTTCTAGATGCGCAAGCGTCCAGGTCCAACCACCCAGTCTGCCCGGGTATCGGTATATGCTGCTTATCAAGCAGATCGTCCAGCTGGGAGCTGTTGTACTCGTCTTCGCCGCGACGTTCTACTTCCTGCTTCCCAAGACCAGGATCTATCCGAGCTCCTGGACGCCGCCGGCGGCCCCCGCCTACGAAGGAGCCTACGCACCGAACGATCACCTGGCTTCGATCGAACGGCTGGGATCCGGTGCCGGGATCGGGCCCGAGGACGTGGCGGTGGACGGCCGCGGACGGATCTACGGCAGCATGAGCGACGGCCGCATCGTACGGACGAACCCCGACGGCAGCGGAGCGGAGGACTTCGCCGACACGGTGGGAAGACCGCTGGGCATGGATTTCGACAACGCCGGCAACCTCATCGTCGCCGACGCGTACCAGGGCCTCCTGTCGATCCCGCCGGACGGAACGATCCGCCGCCTGGCCAGGGGACACGGCGGGCGGCCGTTTCGCCTCACGGACGACGTCGACGTGGCGCCCGACGGAACGATTTACTTCACCGACGCTTCGGACCGGTTCTACCTGAAGGACTACGTTCTCGACCTTCTGGAGCACCAGCCCAACGGCCGCCTTCTCTCCTACGATCCCCGCACGGACAGCGTCACGGCGGTTCTGTACCCGCTCTACTTCGCCAACGGCGTGGCGGTGAGCCCGAAGGGAGATTTCGTGCTCGTCGTCGAGACCGGACGCTACCGCGTCATGCGCCACTGGCTCAAGGGCCCACGCCGGGGCGAAAGCGAGATCTTCATCGATAACCTCCCGGGCTTTCCCGATGGGATCTCGTCGGATGGCCGGGGCACCTACTGGTTGGCGCTGTTATCGCCGCGGAACCGAACCATCGACTACCTCCTCCCCCGACCGACGGCCCGGAGGCTGCTGGCGCGTCTGCCGCGCAAGTTGCAGCCCGCGCCCAAGCGTTATTCGTTCGTCCTCGGGCTCGACGGCGACGGGAACGTGGTCCACAACCTCCAGGATCCGGATGGCGGCTTCGCGCAGATCTCGAGCGTAGAGCGCTACGGCGACGACCTCTATTTCGGGAGCCTCGCCGAGAACGCCATTGGGCGGCTTCCGGCTCCGTAACCCCTCTCCAACCCCCCTCCCGCGGTAGCCTGTTTCGCGGGAGCCCTTGAGTCGAGGGCGAAACCCTGCCATAACAGTGGGCCACCTGCCACGACCGTGGCGCTTTCAGAACGAGAGGAGCGGTTGAAAGAGGAACGCGCCGTGCGGCTCCGCGAGTACGGACTGACGATCGGGACCATGGGCTCGAACGCGGCCCAGACCCTCATCATCGCCCTGCTTCCCGTGCTCCTAAGTCGATATACCTCCTCAGCCGCCCTGATCGGTGCGGTGATCGGCGCCGAGGGATTGTTGGCGATCCTGGTACCGTACTGGATCGGCTACATGAGCGACCATCTCCCGAACGCCCTGGCCCGCCGGTTCGGGAGGCGCGCACTCTTCCTGTGGATATCCGCGCCGCTGATGACGGCCACGCTCGTGGCCGTGCCGTTCATCGAGGGGTTTTGGCCGCTGGCTGCGGCAGGGATTCTCTTCTTCGCCGCGCTTCAGGGATTCGTCACTCCGCTTTGGGCACTGCTGATCGACGCCGTCCCGGACGAGCGCCGCGCGAGAGTCCAGGGAGTCCGCGGCGCCTTCCAGGCTCTGGGGCTCGCTTTCGGGCTGATCGTGGGCGGGATCCTGTTCGAGCTCTGGGAGCCGCTGCCGTTCGTGGTGGCCGGCTTTGTCCTGCTCCTTTCGACCTGGTTCACGGTGCTCTCCGTTCCGAGCGACCGGGGCCATGAGCAACCGGCGCACGCCGAAAAGAAGAAGGGGCCTGTTTGGAGAAGTCTCCTCAAGCGGAGAGAGGTCCGCTGGTTCCTGATCGCCAACGGGCTGTGGAACGGGGCGATCGATGGGATCCGGCCCTACATCTTTCTCTACGCCGGCGTGGTGTTCGGCATCTCGGTGGGTGGCACGTCCGGGCTCCTCGTCTTCCTGCTCCTGGGCGTAGGCATCGGCGCCGTGGCGGTGGGCCGGTTGAGCGACGTCATCGGCCGGGCCCGGCTACTGGGGATCTCCGCCAGCCTGTGCGGCATCGCGATGCTCGTGGCGTATTTCCCGCGTACCTCCTCCGGCATCATCTGGCTGCTGGCCGCCTCGGGCCTGGCCGCCGCTTCCTTCATCGCCCTGCCGTTCCCCATCTTCGCGAAGCTCGCGGGCGACGAGGCGCCGGCCAGGCAGACCGCGCTCTTCATCGTCTCGGTCGGTATCTCGCGGGTCGTGGCCCCCATCGTCGTCGGAGTCGTGATCGATTTCGGCGCACGATTCGATCCCGAGCTCAGGGGCTATCCCCTCATGTGGGTCGCCGCGGGTACGATGGCCCTGCTCAGCGTGCCGGCACTCTTCAAGGCCGTTTCGGCTGCCCGCGCACCTTAGGCAGCTCCGGCAGGCCGATCGGGCGTCTCGCCTGCACCCGCGCAGCCAGCCCGAGGACCGCAGCTTCCCCGAAGGGACGCGCCGCGATCTGAAGGCCGACCGGAAGCCCATCGGGATCCAGCCCGGCCGGGACCGACGCCGCCGGGAGCCCGGAGAGGCTCAAGAGGAACGTGGGGGCTATCCAGTCGATGTAGCTCGTCATCTCCCGGCCACCGATGCTGCTGGGGTAATTCTCCTCTACCGGGAAGGGCGGCACGGCGACGCAGGGCGTGAGCAGGGCATCGAAGTGCTCGAAGAACTCCCCCATCCGCTCCCACAACCGGGAACGGGCGCGCTCGGCCGCCCCGAGCCGCTCGGGTGAACCCTCGAGGCCGGCACGGATGTTACCGGCCAGGTTCTCGCCCAGCAGATCGAGCCGATCCAGCAGTGCGTGGTGATGGGCCACCATCCAGTAGCCCCGCAGCGTCAGGAACGCCTCGCGGGCGAACGAGAGGTCCAACTCGACCTCCTCCACGCTCACCCCCTCGTCGCTCAGGTCGAACGCGGCGGCCCTGCAAGTCCCCTCGACCCGCTCGTCCACTCCGATCGCCGCGATGTCGGGACAGTAGGCGAGCCGGAGTGCCGCGGGGCCCGCGGCCATGCGGCTCACGGCGTCGACCAGCCCCGCCGCCGAACCGGGCTGGTTGATGGGCGTGTGCGGGCTCGGTCCGCCCACCCCTTCCATCATCAGAGCCACGTCCTCTGCCGTGCGAGCCATGCCTCCGGTGACCTGAAGAGTGTCCCACAGGTAGTGGCTGGGGTAGGTGGGCACGAAGCCGATCGACGGCCGCAGGCCGACGACCCCACAAAAGGCCGCGGGCACGCGAAGCGAGCCGCCCAGGTCCGTACCCTCCGCCAGCGCCACCATGCCGCTTGCCAGGGCGGCGGCTCCACCACCTGTGGAGCCGCCCGCGCTGAGGTCGGGATTCCAGGGGTTTCGCGTCGGCCCGAAGACCGGGTTGAAGGTGTTCGCCCCGGTGGCGAACTCGGGGGTGTTGGTCTTGCCCAGAACGATCGCGCCGGCCCGCTTGAGCCGGCTCACGACAAGGGCGTCAGCCTCGGCGATGTGGTCGGCGAAGAGCGGCGAGCCATACGTCGTGCGCATCCCCGCAACGGGCGTCACGTCCTTGATGCCCACGGGAAGGCCGCAGAGAGGACCCGCCGGCTCCCCTCGAGCCAGGGACGCCTCGGCATCGCGGGCCTCGTCCAGGGCTCTTTCGTTCAGGGTCACGACGGCGTTCAGCCGCTCCCCGTGCGCCTCGACCCGGTCGAGGCATGCCTGAACCAGCTCGACCGGCGAGATCTCCCGCCGGTCGATCCTCCTTCTCAGCTCGCACGCCGACAGATCGGCAACCTCGAGAGCCGCCGTCTTTACCCCCAGCGCGGCTGTTCGTCCAGGTCGAGGCCGAGGTGGGCCTTGGCCATGATCTCCCTGGTCAGGTGGGCGTTGGCGGGATGGAGGCGGCCCAGGCGCGCGTCGCGAAACAGTCGCTCGAGATTCGAGGCCGGGAAGATCCCGAACCCTCCCGTCACCTCGAAGGCTTTGTCGACGACGTTCCAGGCGCTCTCGACGGCGCAGTACTTGGCCGCCACGATCCGCGGACCCCAGGCCGGCCCGTAGTCGACTCCGTCCGCGTACTCCTGCGCGACCACGTCCAGGTGAGGGGCGATGCGCTCCAGCTCGAGCGCCATCTCCGCGACGTCGTGCTGCGCCTCGGCATGGTGGACCATGCCGCGCGGCACGGCCAGGGAAGCCTTCCCCTTGAGCTGGGCGACGACGATGTCGAAGACCCGCTGCGCCAGGCCAAGGTAGATGTTGCCGAAGGCGATCAGCGCCCAGGCGAAGATCCCGAGCACGAAGAGATCCATGCCGGCGAAGCCGGTAGGAACCACGCGCGCTATGTGCTCGTCCGGCACGAATACCCCATCCAGGATCGTGTCGTCGGAGCGTGTGGCCCGCATGCCGAGCACTCCATCCCAGGTCGATTTGTACGACGCCCCTTCCGTGTCGCGGGGGACAAAGGCGTGGACGACCTTCGGGCCGTCGGTCGCGTCCGTGTCCATCCCGTGCATCCCCAGCCAGGTCCAGGCCGGCCCCATGCTGCCGAAGGACTTGCGGCCCGTGAACCGGTAGCCGCCCTCGACCCGCTCGGCCTTGGTGCTGGAGTAGAGCACGGGGACATCGTTCCCCGTCTCCGCGTGACCGGCCGCATAGATCTCACCCTCGGCGGCCCCTTTCAGCAGCCACTCGAGCGAGGTGTCGCCTGACCGCCAGATGTCCGCGATCAGGCCGGTCCAGTAGAGGTGCATGTTGCTGGCAAGCGCCGTGGCGGGCGCGTAATAGGCCAGGCGGCGCTGCTCCTGGCAGACTTCGGCCAGGTTCATGCCCAAGCCGCCCAGCTCCGTCGGGACGGCCATGAGGTAGTAGCCGGCCTCATTGAGCTCATCGAAATCTTCCTGGAAAAAGCGGTTCTCCTGATCGTAGCCGGGAGCGCGCTCCCAGAACCGCTCCAACATGTCGTCGGTGAGGACACTACTGGCGGGCGTACTAACCACCAGGGGCATCGATCCTCCTTGCATTGGGTTGCGCGTGGCGGGACCGCGGGCGACGGGTCGGCCGCTCGGGTCCGGGGTTATGACAACTCGTAACATATATCCATAAGTGCGCGAGCCCGCGATCTCGGCGGACACCGCCCCCGTTCACTCTTCCACGAAGGCGATCACGCGGCAGAACGCCGCCTCGCCTCCCTTGAACTTCCACGGAAACACGCCGATCGTCAGGCGGCGGTTCTGGAGCTCCGGCGCGCCGATCTCGCCGCCGAGGTTCTCCGCGTGCATGCATTCGTGCGTGAAGAGAGCGTTGTGGGTCAGCTGGTAGTGCTCCTCCGGGAACAGCTCGTCGAGCTTTTCCATCCCTCCGAACTTGCGCTCGCAGAAGGCCCGGACCCGGTCGCAGTGGCCGAACGTGCCCTTCCCGAGGAAGCGTCCTATGGGAAGGTTCATCGGATGGTCCGTCGAGACGGCGTCGACCGACCAGATCTTGATCTCCTTCTCGATCAGCCAGGGGACCATGTCGGGGTGGGCGCCCGGATGAAGGAGGATGTAGCGCTCTTCGTTGGGCGTCTCCCCGAACTGGGCGAAGCGGTGCCAGCCCGTGTGCAGCACGAGGAGATCGCCGTCTCTGACCTCGACCCGCTCCTCGATCATCTTGGGCGTGTATGCCCCACAATCGTCCATCTCGTCGCTCAGATCCACGATGACCCCGGGCCCGTAGAGCCACTCGAGCGGGATCTGGTCGATCGTCATCCCGTCGGTCACGAAATGCCTCGGCGAATCGAGGTGGGTGCCGATGTGGTTCGACGTCATGATGTACTGCGCGTTCACGCCGTGCTCGGACTTCCGTTTTATGTACTTGACCTCGAAAGGCGGATAGTAGGGCCAGAAGGGAACGTCCGCGTTCAGCGGCTGCGACAGGTCGTACAGCTTCATTCTTCCTCCTGTATATCGTTACATGATTGGTTGTTACTTGTTCACACCTGAAGTTACATCGTCGCTTGTGGCTAGAGCCCCGCGAACAGGTTGTTCAGCGACTCGGCAAGCGTCGGATGAGCGAAGATCGCGTCCCGCAGGGTCGTAAACGGCAGCTCGCCCATCATCGCGATCTGCATCATCGACATGAGCTCCCCACCCTCCATCCCGACGACGGCACACCCTAGGATCTGGCCGCTCTCCCCGTCCACGATGGCCTTCATGAAGCCTCGGCTCTCGTCGGTCTCGAGCGCTCGTGCCACATGCGCCATCGGCATCTTGGCGACGAGTACATCCAGACCCTGGCTGAGCGCCTCTTTCTCGGTGATGCCCACGCGGCCGAACTGGGGATCCGTGTACAGGGTGAACGGGACCGGCCGGTCCCGCGTCGTCATATCCGCCCCGTCGAGGAGGTTCGCCGCGAGTATCCGGTAGTCGTCGTAGGAGATGTGCGTAAAGGCCGGGCCGCCGGTCACGTCGCCCATCGCGTAGATGCCCGGCACGCTCGTCTCGAGGCGATCATCCACGGGGATATGTCCACGCGAGCCTACCTTCACGCCCGCCTTTTCGAGCTTCAGGCTCTCGGTGTTCGGGCGGCGTCCCACGGCTAGCAGAAGGTGGGAGCCCGAGACGGTGCGCGCGCCCTCGCCGTCCCGGACGTCGAGCTCGATGATCCCGCCGGCGGGTCGGACCCTTTCGAGCTTGGAGCCCAGGGAAAGCGTCACGCCATCCTCGTTCAGGATGCGGGCGATCTCCTCGGAAACGTCCTCATCCTCGCGGTGCAGGAGACGGTCGTTGCGGTCGACCACCGTCACCCCGGCTCCGAAGCGGCGGAACATCTGGCCGAACTCGAGCCCGATGTAGCCTCCGCCCACGACGAGGAGATGCTCCGGCACCTCATCCAGCTCCATGACGCTCGTCGAGTCCAGGTGGTCGATCGACTCCAGCCCCGGGACGTTCGGGATCGCCGGCCTGAGGCCCGTGTTGATGAAGATCCGGTCCGCCGTCAGCCGCGTCGTGCCGCCGTCCTGAAATCGAACGTCCAGCTCATTCGAAGACGCGAAGCTCGCCTCACCCAGGATGAGATCCAGGCCCTCCGTTCTCTCGAGGCCGCGCCGGTTACCTTCGCTGAAGCTGTCGGCGATTTGCTGTTTACGCTCGCGCACCACCGCCAGATCGACGGAGATGGGGCCGGTCAGCACCCCGTAGTCCGCCGCGCGGCGCGCCAGATAGGCGACCCGCGCGCTCGCCACCATCGTCTTCGTGGGAGAGCACCCTACGTTGACGCAGGTGCCTCCGACGCGGTCACGCTCGATGATCGCCACCGTACGGCCGGCTCCCGCGAACGCCCGGGCGAGCGGCTTGCCACCC
>JAUVMT010000177.1 GCA_030600085.1 Gemmatimonadales bacterium
CGGCCTCGATCCTGGCCACATCCAGCGCCAGCATACCCGCCGGCATCAGGCCGTACGCGGCTCCGGCCTCCACGAGCCCGTCCCAGAGAGCCACGGCGTGGGCCGCCTCGACCCAGAGCTCGTACCCGAGGTCGCCCGTGTACCCGGTGCGCGAGATGGTGGCCGGGATGCCGGCCACGCGGGCGTGGGTGAGCCTGAAGAAGCCCAGGTCGTCCAGCGGGACGTCTGATATCCGCTGGAGGATCTCCCGCGAGGTCGGGCCCTGGAGCGCGAGCGCCGCCAGAGCCTCCGTGATGTCCTCGATCGTGACATCGAGGCCGGCGGCCACGTCCTGCAGCCAGCGCAGGTTCGGCTCCGCCGCCGTCAGGCGAAAGGCATCCGCGTCGAGGCGCGACAGCGTTCCGTCATCGATGATCTTGCCCGCCTGGTCGCACCACGGGGTGTACAGCACCTGGTGCACCGCGCAACGGGCCATGTCGCGGGGGATCAGGCGGTTCAGGAAGCGCGCCGCGTCGGGCCCGGTGACGCGGTACTTGTACAGAGGTGAGACGTCGATCAGCGCGGCAGCGGTGCGGATCGCGAAGTACTCGCGGTCGTGAAGGAGCTCGTACGATCCGGCCACGATGTAGCCGGCCCAGCGGCGCCAGTTGTGCGCCTGGCAGAGAGCTGCTGTCCGGGGGTGGAACGGCGTGCCTCTGAGCACCGACCGTCTCCTCTCTCGTGACGCGACGGGGGCCGACCGTTCTCAGATGGCAGCCGCATCGTCGAGAAGCAAGGGCAGCGGGTGCGCATCGAGCCGCTCGGCGCCGGGAGGCGGCACGCTGAAGATGCACGCTTGCCGGGCCGTGCAAGCGCCGAGCATACTGGGCGCGTTCGTTCAGCCGTTCACCGACTCATCGGATCGAGGCAGCCGTGGCCGGTTACGCGCGCGTCCAAGCGTTACTTGATGCGGATCGCCCCGCGTTGCTCGACGGGGCGCTGGGCAGCGAGCTCGTGCGCCGCGGTGTGCGCTGGCGATGGCACGGCCTTCGTACCGATCCGCAGGAGGTCGCGGCGCTCCACGTCGAGTACATCGAAGCCGGGGCCGACGTCATCCGCACCAACACCTCCCAGCTGAACCACCGCCTCTACCTGAACGTCTTCCGCAGCCCGGGCCACATGCGGCACATCGGAGCGCCGGGGCTGGAGACGCGCGCACATGAGCTCACGCTGCTGGCGGTCGATCTCGCTCGTCAGGCGCGCGACACCACCGGACGGGACGTGGCCATCGCCGGCGTGATGGCGCCGCTCGAGCACCCTTTCAGGCCGGACCTGGCCCCCGACCCGGCTGCGGCTCGCCCCGAGCACTGGCAGATCGCCTCCTGGCTCGAGGAGGGCGGCGTCGACTTCATTCTCCTTGAATCCATGAACACCGTCGGCGAGGCACGAGCGGCGGCCGAGGCCGCTCTCAGCTCGGGACTCCCCGTATGGGCCAGCTTCGTGATCGGCCCGGAGGGCAAGGTGCTCGGAGGAGACGACCTGGGAGAGTGCGCCCGCGCCATGCAGGCCCTCGGCGTGAAAGCCGTGCTGGTGAACTGCGCACCGCCGGAAGACATCGGCCCGGCCGTGGAGAGCCTGGTAGCCGAAACAGACCTGCCGGTAGGCGCCTTCGCCCACATCGGCAAGTTCGACCCTCCCTCCTGGAAGTTCGAGTTTCACCCGCAGTTCGCCGCTACGGACGACTGGCCGCCTGACCGCTACGCCGACGCCGCCACCGGCTGGCGAGATGCCGGAGCGCGCGTCGTGGGCGGGTGCTGCGGCACCGGACCCTCGCACGTAGCGGCTCTGCGCGACGCGCTCGGCCGCGCAGAGGGGGAGGCATGAGCTACGACGCGATCCGTTCCCGGATGGACGGCGGTGACGTGGTCATCCTGGACGGCGCCATCGGGACCGAGATCCTCCGGCGGAACCTCTCCTGGGCCGATCATCGTCTGAAGGACGAGCCGGATGCGATCCGCAACCTTCATGCGGACTACATCCTCGCCGGAGCGGACGTGCTCACGACGAACAGCTTCCAGCTGGCCCGTCGCAGCTTCCTGGGACACTTCCGGGACCAGGCCCACATGCGGCACATCGGTGCGCCCGGACTCGAGAATCGGGCGAGCGAGCTGCTGGCGGCCTCGGTGGAGCTGGCGCAGGAGGCACGCGCCAGCGTGGCTGCGGAGCGGCCCGTGGCGATCGCCGGCGCCGTCACGACACTCGAATGGTGCTTCCGTCCGGACCTGGCTCCCTCTGAAGCCCAGATGCGGGGAGAGTACCGGGAGATCATGGAGGTGCTCGCGGACGCCGGGGCGGACCTGATCCTCCTCGAGACGGTGAACAGCATCCGCGAGGCCTCCGTTGGCTTGGCGGCGGCAAAAGAGGCAGGGCTTCCCTGCTGGGTCAGCTTCGTCTGCGATGAGGATGGCGCGCTGTTCACCGGGGAGACGATGGCTCAGGCGGAAGAGGCGCTTGCCCCACTCGAACCGGACGCCGTCATGGTCAACTGTGCCCCGCCGGATGACACCACCGCGGGCTTGCGCGAACTGCTCGAGAGCCGGAGCGAGCCGTGCGGACTCTATCCGCACATCGGCCGTTTCGACCCGCCCGAGTGGCTGTTCACCGACGAGTATCCACCGCCGCGCTATCTGGAGGAGGCGGAGCGGTGGGCCGAGATGGGGGCGCGGATCATCGGCGGGTGCTGCGGCACGACCCCCGAGCACATCCAGGCGATCGCGCGTCACCTCGGCGACCGAGCGGCCTAGACCCGGCGACACGGGCCGAGACCTCCCAGCCGGCTAAGCCAGGAGCGAGGAGATCGGAGTGGAGGAAGCCACGCGCATGCGCCGGAACGACCGGGCGATGGATGACGGCTGGATCCGCGCGTTTCTAGCGACGGCCCCGGTGGGCGTCGTCGCGACGGTGGATGACGGGCAGCCTTTCCTGAACTCCAACCTCTTCGTGTACGACGAATCGCGTCACGCGATCTATGTGCACACCGCGCGGACCGGGCGAACGCGGGGCAACATCGAAGCGGTCGAGCGCGTCGCCTTCACGGCCTTCGAGATGGGCCGGCTATTGCCCGCCGACGAGGCGCTCGAGTTCAGCGTCGAATACGCCGGCGTGGTGGCCTTCGGGAGGGCAACGCTCGTCGCCGACGCCGAAGAGGCGGAAGAGGGCCTCCAGCGGCTGCTCGACAAGTACGCTCCGCAGCTGAGGCCCGGCCGCGACTATCGGCCGATCACCCCCGATGAGCTGCGGCGTACCTCCGTCATGCGGATCGACGTCTCGGAATGGAGCGGAAAGCGGAAGGAGGCGGAGCCCGACTTCCCGGGTGCCTTCCGCTATCGAGAGCCGGCACCGGGAGGGTCGTGAGCCCGAACGGTCCCTCTATCTCTTCTTCTTCCGCCGATCGTGCAGCTGGCGCCGCTTCTTGCGGCCCATCTTTCGACGCCCGGACTTCTTCAGCTTCGGCCTTTTTCGAGCCAAGGAATCCCCTTCAACCGTTGCATCGCCTTTTCTCGGCGCAATCTGCGACCCCACGAACTAGCGGGTTGAGGGGCCTCGCGTCAACCGATCATACCGGCACACCTGCTGGTGCCGCGCCCGGGGAAGGAAAGGCACGTTGTTCCGGAACTGTTCAACGATTGCGTACAGAGCCAAACAGCGAGGCACCGACGATGCCACTTAGCGACCAGCCGTGAGGCTCGCGCGGCTGGTCGAGACCAGGCAGCGGCTGACCGAGACGGGAGGCCGAAAAGCCAAGATCGACCTGCTGGCGGAGGTCCTCGTGGATATGGATCCGGACGAGATTCCGATCGGGGTGAAATATCTGTCGGGCGAGCTCCCCCAGGGCCGGCCCGGGATCGGACCGGCGGCGCTACGGAAGGCCGACCCCGAAGCCGCGGCGTCGACCGCGGCACTCACCCTCCGGGATGTGGACGACGCCTTTCAGGGGATGGTGGAGGCGAGCGGTCCGGGCTCGACGGGTGAGCGCGTTCGGCTCCTTCACGACCTCCTTCAGCGCGCCACCGAGCCCGAGCAGGTCTTTCTCCGACACTTGATCTTCGGAGAGCTCCGGCAGGGAGCCCAAGCCGGCCTGATGATCGATGCCGTGGCGGTCGCCGCCGCCGTTCCGAGAACGAGGGTGCGCCGTGCCGTGATGCTCACGAACGACCCCGGGGAGGTGGCGCGCACGGCACTGGCCGGCGGATCTGAGGCGCTCCAGCAGCTCGGGATCGAGCTCTTCAGGCCCGTTCAACCGATGCTTGCCCAGACCGCCGAGGATGTGAACGAGGCCCTCGGCCATCTGGAGCGCGCCGCCTTCGAGCCGAAGCTGGACGGAGCGCGAATCCAGCTCCACAAGTCCGGCGAGGACATCCGCATCTTCACCCGGCGGCTGAACGACGTCACGCCGGCCCTGCCGGAGATCGTCGAGGCGGCCCGCGCCCTGCCCGTCCGCGAGATCATCCTCGACGGAGAAGCGATCGCGCTGAACTCCGGCGGCGCTCCCCTCCCCTTCCAGGTCACGATGAGCCGCTTCTCGAGTCGGCTGGACGTGGAGCGCGTCCGAGCCGAGACGCCGCTGAGCCCCTTCTTCTTCGACTGCCTCTATCTGGACGGAGCGGCCCTGATCGACGAGCCGGCCGTCGAGCGCTTCGCGGCGCTCACCGACGCCGTGCCGGGTGACCTGAGGCTGGATCACCTGGTGACCGAGGAGACCGAACAGGCCTCGGCTTTCCTGGAGCGGGTCATGAGGACGGGGCACGAGGGCGTGATGGCCAAGATGCTGGACGCGCCCTACGCGGCCGGCGGCCGCGGCCGCGCCTGGCTCAAGATCAAGCCCGCCCACACGCTGGACCTCGTGGTCCTGGCCGCCGAGTGGGGCCACGGACGGCGCCGCGGCCGGCTCAGCAATCTCCACCTCGGCGCCCGGGACCCCGAGAGCGGGGGTTTCATCATGCTGGGGAAGACGTTCAAGGGCATGACCGACGCCATGCTCGCCTGGCAGACGGAGCGGTTGCTCTCCCTGGAGACCCGACGCGAGGGAATCACGGTGATCGTCCGTCCAGAGCTCGTCGTGGAGATCGCCTTCAACGAGGTCCAGGCCAGCCCGAAATACCCGGGCGGGCTAGCGCTGCGCTTCGCGAGGGTGAAGGGCTACCGGGAGGACAAGGGTTCGGCGGAGGCGGATACGATCGAGACGGTTCGGGCGATCTACGAGACGCGAAACACCCCTCGGTGAGCTCCCATGCGGCTCCAAGCTCGCGAAA
>JAUVMT010000118.1 GCA_030600085.1 Gemmatimonadales bacterium
GACCATCGCCACGCCGGCACACATACCTAGCCGCGGACCCGCCTTCTTCTGTTAGTAAACGCTCCTGCTCTCTCGGATGTACAGAGATATGAAGACGAGCGTGAGGGGATGAGCCCTCGAAAGGCGAGCTCCAAGGCCAAGAGCCTAATCCGTGGGAGCCGCGGCGATTGACGGTGACAGCGCCGCTTGGAGACACCTGTGAGAATCATGCGCCAACCACGTCGCCGGAGCCGCACTCGCGCGGAGCCGCCGCTCGGCGGCCCTCAAGAGACGGCGTGACCGATCGCGAGCTCGTTCGGCGGGTCCGTCGGGGCGACCGGATCGCGTTCGATGAGCTGGTTCGGAGCTATCTGCGACCCGCGTTGGCCCTGGCTTGGGAGTTTGCGGAGTCACTCGATGACGCGGAGGACATCGTTCAGGACGCGTTTCACCGAGCGCTTCGGGGGCTGGAAGGTTTCGACGACAGGCGTGAGTTCCGCCCCTGGTTCTTCACGATAGTGAGAAACGTCGGGCGGAACGCGGCCGCATGGCGTAATCGGTGGAGCTTCGAGCCGCTGGCCGAGACTCTGCCGGCGGATGACGGCTCCCCGATGTCGGAAATGGAGAGACGGGAGGTGCGTGAGCGGATCGGCATGGGACTCGAGCGCCTGTCGCCCATGCAGCGAACTTGCTTTCGCCTCTGCGACCTCGAGGGCTTCGGCGCCCCCGAAGTCGCTGAGATGCTCGGGCTTGAGCAATCGACCGTGCGCGTGCACCTGTTTCGCGCGCGCCGTGAACTGCGCGGCGTCCTACGGCCGCTGCGCGAGGAAGGCGGCTCCGGGTAACTGCCTGAGCAGTGACTCGGCCGAGAAGAGAATGAACAGAGGAAACGAAGTAGTCCCGCTGCAATCGAGACTGCCCGAAGACCCGAGTTACTGGGACGATCTGGCTGATCGGATCGGCGCGAACGCGGCGACCGTCTTGGACCAGTATCAAGCGCAGAACGGGACCTGGTGGGGCGCGCTGGCTCGCCGCGCTCCGGTGCTGGCTGCCGCGGCCATCCTCGTCATCACGTTGACATCATTCATGCTAGTCCGTGCTTCCGCCGCGACCTATGGCTCGCCGCACGTCCAGGTGTCGCGGGCGATCGGTCCGACGGACCCGGTCGCGCGTCTGTTCTTGAGCGAGGAGACGCCGCCTCGCGTGGAGTCGCTGCTCGCCGTCGTGTCTCACAGGGGGAATGGGCCAAAGGAGGAGACGGATCGATGAAGATCTCCAGGTGGCGCCTACGCGGCGTAATCGGAGCGTTGTCGCTGATCGTCGTCGGCGGATTCCTCGGGATGCTGACCGACCGATTCGTGCTCGCAGAAGTGCGACGCGTGGAGCCCGTGACCGTCGGCGAACACGAGGCCATCAGCGAGCACCACGCCGCCAGCACCGCGTTCCGCAGAGTGTTGCAGCTGGATGATGGTCAGGCAGCCGCGATCCACGAGATCCTGCTGCGACACCAGGGCGTTGTCGACGAGTCTTGGGAAAGCCTGAGGGCCCGCGTGCACGAGGAGGTCCAGAGCGCGCACGAGGAAATCCGTGTGCTATTGAGCCCGCCGCAACAGGAGCGCTTCGAGGCATGGCTCGATCGGCACGTGAGGTCCCAGCCAAACGAGGACCCGCGCCGGCGCTGGGCCCACTAGCTCACGGCGTCCATCGGTAGCGGAAAGCGCATCTCGTGTCCGGATCGGAATTCGACATGAAGAAGATCGGCATCCTGACGGTGTTATCGGCCCTGGTCACCCTTGCGGCTTGGTTCGCGGTTAGCCGAGGTCTGGCCCGGTCGGCCGAAACGGCCGCTCTCGACTTGCAGACCGCCGTTGTCGAGCGCATGCACATCGGCTCGACCGTTCTGGCGACCGGAATGATTCGGCCGCAGGTGGGCGCGGAGGTGGCTGTCGGCTCGCGCCTCTCCGGTGTCCTTCAGCGACTGCGCGTGACGGTGGGCGACCGGGTTGAGGAGGGGCGATTGCTTGCGGAGCTCGACCCGACCGAGTTCGAAGCTCGGTACGAGCAAGCCGAGGCAGCGCTTGAGACTGCGCGAGTGGATCGTGATTTCGCGCGGCAGCAGTTCGACCGCGCACAGGGCCTTATCCACGAGCAGGTGATCGCGCAAACAGAGTTCGACGACGCGGAGCGTGCGCTCAAGGCGTCCGATGCGCGGTTTCGTGAGGCCGAAGCCACGCTTCGAAGCGCCGAGATCCAGCTCGACTACACGAAGATCAGGGCGCCGATCTCGGGTGTGGTCGCCTCGGTCTCGACGCAAGTCGGCGAGACGGTCGCCGCCAGCTTCGCGGCCCCGACGCTCGTGACGATCGTCGATCTGGATCGCCTGGAGGTGTGGGCGTACGTGGACGAGACAGACATCGGTCGCGTGGAAGTCGGACAGAAAGCCACGTTTACCGTGGACACCTACCCGGCCACGGACTTCGGTGGCGTCGTGACTGCGATCCGACCGGCGGCCGAGATCCAGAACAACGTGGTCAACTATGTCACGGTCCTCCAGATCGGGGATTCCGGTGACCATATCCTGCGGCCCGAGATGACTGCGACGGTGAATATCCAACTCGAAGGCCGAGATGATGCTTTGGCCGTGCCGAACGCTGCCGTGAAAAGGGACGATGGGGGCACGCACGTGTTCTTGCTTGCCGGTGAGGGCTCGAAGCGGAGGGGCATTCGCACGGGCTATCGCGGCCGCATTCACACCGAGGTCATCCAGGGGCTGGAGGAGGGTGACGTCGTTCTGGTGAGCGAGACTCCCGCTGCACCGTGAGGTGGAGGAACCAATGATCGAGCTCGTTGGAGTTTCGAAGACGTATAAGAAAGGTTCGGCCCTCGTTCGGGCGCTCGTTGATGTGTCGCTGGAGAGCCAGAAGGGCAGCTTCGTCGCGATCGTCGGGCCTTCGGGGTCCGGGAAATCGACGTTGATGAATATTCTCGGTCTGCTGGATCGGCCCGATTCTGGGACGTTCCGGTTCGAGGGTGCCGACGTCGGGACGCTCTCTCCCGATGAGCTTGCCGAGCTCCGTAACGAGAGAATCGGCTTCGTCTTCCAGTCGTTCCACCTTCTCCCGAAGACCACGGCGCTCGAGAACGTGGAGCTGCCCCTGATTTACTCCGATCGTGCGGACATCTCCGGTCTAGGGATGAAGGCCCTCCGACAGGTGGGTCTGGAGGATCGAGCCGGCCACACACCTGGTGAGCTTTCTGGAGGGGAGCAACAGCGGGTTGCGATCGCGCGCGCTCTCGTCAACGAGCCGGACCTGATCCTGGCCGACGAGCCCACGGGGAACCTGGATACGCGCTCCGGGCTCGAGGTCATGGCGATCCTTCAGGATCTCAATCGGCTCGGGAAGAGCATCGTCCTGATCACGCACGACTCGGAGATCGCCCGCATGGCGAGCCGCCGGGTCCAGATCGTGGACGGTCGCATTATCTCCGATCAGGTGGTGGCGTCGCCCGCTCATGCAAGGACGATGATCGAGGCCGGAGCCGGCGTGGCCAAGGGTATGACGGAGGAAGTGTCCGTGGCAGCGGGGGCCAGCTCATGACCCAAACGGACCGACTCAATTCGAGGGATAATAAAGGGAGGAGCGATGCGACGGAGGCTGATTTGGCTAACTGCCGGAGCCGGACTTTTGGTCCTGGCCGGCTGCTCGGGTGACGCGGAAGCCGGAGTCGAGGCTCCGCTCGACCTGAGGTTCGCCCCCAGCAGCGAGCCCTACACGCTCGTGGCCGAGTACGAACAGGACATCGCGTGGGGGACCTCGGAGGTGCTTCGTCGCTACGGAGCCCGCTACACGTTCATCGTCATCGGCGACGGCGATGGCGGTCTGCCGGCGTCGGTCCGGCTCGACTCGCTCCGAGTCGGCATGAGCTCACCTCACGGGCGGCAGGTCTTCGACACTCGATACCTCGCTGGCAGCGAATTCAAGGTGACGATCCCGGAGCGTGGCGGGACCCCGGCGTACGAGAGCGAGCCCGTCTTCGAGATGGCCGGCATGCTCGAAGGACAGGTCGAGGTCAGCCGTCTTATGAACTACGGCTTCCCGGAGCTGCCGGACCGCCGCGTAAACGTCGGAGACAGCTGGACGACGAGCACTTCGCGATCCCAGGTCGAGGCCTACCTCACCATGCCGGCGGAGCTCACCACCGAGTACCGTTTCGCGGGTTGGGAGACGGTGGAGGGGGTGGAGTGCGTCAAGATCGAAGCTCGCCTCGCCGGTGAGATGACGGCCCGAGCGGTGCTCCAGCACGGCCAGCAGGCCGACTACACGGGATCCCTTCAGGGGCAGGCTACCTGGTTCTTCGACCCGGCCGCCGGCGTGCTCATGCGGATGAGCGGGGTGGAGTCATCGGACGGCTTGCTCACGACGGGAGAGAAGGAGACACCCATCAAGCAGGAGACGCGGATCGAGATTCGGCGTGGGGAAACCTCATGAGCCGGCGGCTGCCGGTGGCCACGGAGGCAGGATGAAGAAGGGCCGAATGGTCAGAAGCGGAGTCGCTTCGCTGGGCCGTCACAAACTGCGAACGTTCTTCATGACGCTGGGCACCCTGATCGGCGTTACCGCGCTCACGGTCGTCGTGGCGTACGGGCGCGGAACGCAGGACGCGGTCCTCGACAACGTCAAGCGCATGTTCGGCGGCTCGAGCATCACGCTGATGGCCGGCGGTGGCGGCGACAGGAGCGGCCACCGCTCCGGAGGCTCAACGACCACGCTCACGCTCGACGATCTTGATGCGATCGCCGCTGAGGTTCCCGAGATCGAGGTCTTCGACCCGTTCCTGATGCTGGGTGGGCTGGACGTGGTCGTGGGTGGCGAGAGCGAGGCGATCGTGGTGGAGGGACACTCGGAAAACCACGAGATCGTGTGGAATCGGGGAGTGAGCTCCGGCAGCTATTTCGGTCGCGAGGACGTCGAACGCTCCGCGAGGGTCGCCGTCGTCGGAGAGCGGCTCGTGGCGGAGTGGTTCGGCGGCGAGGACCCGATCGGCGAGTTCGTTCGAATCCGGAATTCGCCGTTCGAGGTCATCGGCGTTCTCGATCCGAGGGGGATCGACCCGCACGGTGTGGACAGGGACAGAGAGATCCACGTTCCGATCACGACCGCGATGCGCCGTCTGGCGAACATCGACTACATCACCACGGCGAAGCTGTCGATCGACGAGTCCGCAGATCTCGACGCTGTGGTCCTTCGGATCGCGGACGTCCTCCGGCCGCGGCACTCACTGGGTCCGCGGGAACCGAACGACTTTCACATGTTCACGTCGGTTCAGGTGGAGAAGCTCGTCAAGTCCGGTAGCCGCGTCTTCACACTCTTTCTTCCCCTCATCGCCGGAATCTCGATCATCGTGGGCGGCATCGTGGTGGCGAACCTCATGCTCATGTCGGTGAACGACCGGCGGGCGGAGATCGGCCTGCGAAAAGCCGTAGGCGCGAAGCGGCGCGATATCTCCGCACAGTTCCTCTTCGAATCGACCGTGGTGACGGGGCTCGGCGGCCTGCTCGCCTTGGGTCTCGGTTATGTGGTGCTACGAGCCATTGGCGGGGTCTCGAGCATCGCTCGGAACATGGGCGACGCGGAGGCGGAGGCAGCTGCGCGAGTGCCGCTCGGTCTTCCGTGGGAGGTCGCCGCCATCGGGATCGGGGTGGCGATCGCCGTCGGTTTGCTCGCCGGAGTGGCTCCCGCCAGGCGCGCCGCGAACCTGGACCCGGTCGAGACGCTGCGCTGACGGCCCCACGGTTCTCTGACGACCGCGCCGCCATGCGCACGTTCGCTAGAGGGTCCCTCCGATGAGGATTTGCCGAAACCTCGCTCTTTCCCGCAAGGTGCTTCTCCGGCACCGCGTTCGCACGGCTCTCGCGATCTCGGGCACCGGCGTCGGAGTGGCGGCGGTGCTCGTGATGGTCGCCATCGGCGAGGGGGCGCAACGCGAGCTGCTGGCGCGGATCGACTCCATGGGCCGGAACCTGCTTGTCGTTACCGCCCGGCCGACCCAGCCGCTGGTCGGGCGCTCGAGTACCGGCGGGTTCGTCACCACGCTCAAGCTGGCAGATGCCGAGGCGATGCTCGACGAGTGCTCGCGGGTCGAGCGCACCGCCCCCTCGATGGATGACAACCTCCAGGTGAAGTACGGCACCCTTTCCACGAGGACAACGGTGCGAGCGACCACTCCGGAGTTCGAGGAGATCCGAAACTTCCGCACGGTCCGCGGCCGGTACTTTACCGATGAGGAAGACCGGGTCCGCCTTCGCGTGGCGGTCCTCGGCGCGCGCGTTGTCGAGACCCTTTTCGAGGGTGTCGATCCGATCGGAGAGACGATCCGAATCGGCGGGATCCCGTTCGAAGTGATCGGAGTGCTCGAGTCGAAGGGCGCGAGCCTCAATAGTGGGAGCGACGAGGACAACCAGATCCTGATCCCGCTTCGCACGGGGCTTCGCCGTGTGTTCAACCTAGACTACCTGAACCTGGTCTACGTCCAGGTGCGCGACGGGGAAGACCTGGAAGCTGCCGAGGCCGAGATCTCGTCTCTGCTCCGCCGCCGCCACCGGCTCGACTCTTTCGCGAAGCCGGATGACTTTCGGGTGCGGAACCAACTCGTGATCCTCCAGGCCGAGAGGGAGACGGCCGCTTCTTTTCAGCGGCTGATTACGGCGCTCGCCTCGATCGCCCTGATCGTCGGTGGGGTCGGGATCCTCTCGATCATGCTGCTCTCGATCCGGGAGCGCCGAAACGAGATCGGACTCCGCATGGCCGTCGGAGCAAAGCGGCGCGATGTGAAGATGCAGTTCTTGGTCGAGGCGCTGATCCTCGGCGGAGGCGGAGGGTTCACGGGGCTGTTGGTCGGGCTCGCCGCCGCGGCCTCGATCGGCTGGGCGACGGAGTGGCAGACCGCAGTATCGGGCCCCGCGATCGCCCTGGCCCTGGGAGCAGCACTCATCGTGTCGCTCGTCTTCGGTGTGTATCCTGCCCAACGCGCAGCCACCCTGGATCCGATCGACTCGCTCAAGGCTGAATAGCTAGCCTGGACCTGCGGGTTCAAGTCTCTTTGCGTGTCGGTCAGGTCAGCAGTGCCTGCACCTCGCGGGTCGACTCGGCGTGCAGCCGCGCCTCCGACTCGAGACGCTCGGTA
>JAUVMT010000255.1 GCA_030600085.1 Gemmatimonadales bacterium
GAGATGGCGGGGAAGAAGCTGACCCTGCGGGCGAGGCTCCTGTGGCGCAAGTTCAATCGGCGGTACACGGAGTTCGCGTTCGACGAGAATCCGGAGGGGTTCAAGCGGTTCAGGGATGTCCCGGACCTCCCGATCACCGAGATCGCCTCCGATGAGGTGGAACTCCGCGTCGTCTTGCCGGAAGCCCGGACCGCCCGGCCCATCGAGGCGGCAGAGCCGTCCGAGTGGACCCGATACAACGACTACGGGATCGCCCTCCTCAGGGAGGGCAACACGCGTGCGGCCCTGAGGGCGTTCGAGCGGGTGGCGGCGCTCCAGCCTGAGCGAGTCGACGGTCCACTGAACATGGCCAGGGCGGCCCTGCGGGAGGGCAACATCGAGACGGCGTACGAGTTCCTCCAGCGAGCCGAGGCGATTCATCGCGGTGACGCGCGGGTGGCCTGGGTCTGGGGGGGCGCTCTGCAGGAGGATGGCCGTTACGAGGAGGCGGCCCTCGCGTACCGCCGGGTGCTGGAGGATTTCCCCGAGGATCGAGCCGCGTGGAGAAGCCTCGGACGGACGCTGTACCTGGACCGGCGGTTCGAAGAGGCGCTCCTCGCTTTGGATCGGGTGCTGAAGATCGACCCCGAGGATCGGGTTTCCCACTATCACCGCATGCTCTGCTACCGGGCCCTGGGCCGGGAGGCGGAGGCGGAAGCGGCGGCTGCGGCGTACGAACGGTACCGCATCGACGAATCGGCCCAGGCGGTCACCCGAGCCTTCCGGCTCGCGAATCCGGGGGTGAATCTGATGGCACAGCCGATCCACACACACCCTGTGACCCCGACGAAATAGGCACGGACCGCCAGCTCGTCGAGGACGTGCAGCGAGCCGCGCACCGGGTTCTTCGAGGCTTGGGCCAGGAGCGAGGAGGAGCAGGCTTCTAGTGGGCAACAGATACATCATTCTCATGGCGGGACTCGTTTGCGGCCTAGCCGGCTGTCGGGAAACGGAGCCGGTCGCCCGGGAGGTGCCCGACTACGCGCGGTCCGCGTACGCGCCCGTCGAGTCCCGGACGGCCTCGACGGGCATGCGCTTCGCGGACATCACCGCATCCGCCGGGATCGGCTTCGTGCACGAGACCGGCGCCTTCGGTCAGAAGTGGATGCCGGAGACGATGGGTAGCGGCGGAGCCTTCCTAGACTACGACAGCGATGGCCAACCCGATCTCCTGCTGGTCAACGGCTCCTGGTGGCCCGGCCATGAGAGCGGCCGTACGCGCGCCGTTTCGCACCTCTACCGGAATCTGGGGAACGGCCGCTTTCAGGACGTGACGGCCGAGGCCGGGCTCGACTTCGGCCTCTACGGGATGGGGGTGACGGTGGCGGACTACGATGCCGACGGAGACCCCGACGTCTATCTGAGCGCCGTCGGCGACAACATATTGCTAAGGAATGACGGCGGGCGGTTCACCGATGTCTCCCCCGAGGCGGGGGTGGACGGTAACAGCGGGCTTCCGGGAGACTCGCCCGCCTGGTCCACGGGGGCGGCGTGGCTGGACGTGGACCGCGACGGCTATCTGGACCTCTTCGTGTGCAACTACGTCAGGTGGACGCCGGAGACGGACCTGTTCACCACCCTCGACGGGGTGACGAAGTCGTACGCCACTCCCGAGCTGTACGACGGAGAGACGTGCCGCCTGTACCGGAATTTGGACGGGCGGAGATTCGCGGACATCACCGCAGAGGCGGGCGTCTTCAATCCTGACGGGAAGTCGCTCGGCGTGGCCATCGAAGACTTCAACGAGGATGGGTGGCCCGACATCGTGGTGGCCAACGACACTTACCAGAACTTCCTCTACCTGAACGATGGCGACGGTACCTTCACGGACGTCGCGCTGCGAGCCGGGGTCGCGTTCGACGAGTTCGGCAGGGCCCGGGCGGGCATGGGCATCGACGTCGCCGACGTCACGAGCCGGGGCCGGCTGTCGATCGCCATTGGCAACTTCTCGAATGAGCCGCTCTCGCTGTACACGCAGATCGGCGACGATCTGTTTCAAGACCTCGCCGGATCGGCGCGTCTAACCCGGCCGACCCTCCAGCAGCTCACCTTCGGGCTGCTCTTCGCTGATCTGGACCTGGACGGCTACGTGGACCTGCTGGTGGGCAACGGCCACATTGAGCCCGGGATCAACGCCGTGCAGAACGACATCACCTTCGCACAGCCTCTCCAGCTCTTCTGGAACAACCGGCGCGGGCAGTTCGTCGCTGTGAGCGGGCAGGTGGGAGCCGGCTTCGGGGAGGAAATCGTGGCGCGTGGAATCGCCACCGCGGACATCGATCGGGATGGGGACCTGGACATTCTCGTCACGGTCAACGGCGGCCCGCCGAGGCTGCTGCGCAACGACCTTCCGACGTCCGACGCAAACTGGCTACGGATCCGGCTGAGGGGCACCTCCCCCAACCTCGACGCCGTGGGGGCGGTGGTGAGCGTGTTCGCCGGCGATCTGGTCCAGCGCCGGATGGTCCGCACCGGCTCTTCCTACCTGTCGCAGTCCGAGATCAACCCTTTCCTCATCGGGCTGGGGAACCGGACGCAGGCGGACAGTATCCACGTTCGCTGGCCAACCAGCGGAATGCTGGAGCGGCTCGGGCCCGCCGCGGCCGGGCAGACCCTCGACATCACCGAAGGCCGCTCCGCCGATGGCACGTAGGGTGCGGCTGGCGGCCGCCGGGCTCGGCCTCCTCATGCTCCTCGCCTGCGGTGAGCCAGCTCCGGAGTCGGAGTCCCCGGCCGCCGAGATCTTGGTCGCGCGCACGGCCGGGCTCACGTTTCTCCAACGGGACAGGCTGGACGAGGCGCGACGGGAGTTTACGCGTCTGATCGAGCTCGCCCCCGAGGAGGCGATCGGATACACGAACCTTGGCCTCGTCCACCTGAGGGGGGGCGATCTCACCGAGGCGGAAAGGGCCGTGCGTCGAGCGCTGGAGATCGAGCCGGAAAACCCCGACGTTCGGCTCATCCTGGCCAGGATCTACGAGGTGGACGGTCGAGTCGAGGAGGCGCGGGGAGAGCTGGAGGAGGTGGCGCGGCGGGACCCGGAGCACGTCCGTACGCTTTACGCGCTGGCCGAGCTCTTCGGCCGGTCCGGCACGGCCGAGGGGCGGCGCCGGAGAGCCGAGTACCTTCGGCAAGTGGTCGCGCTCGAACCGGCCAACGGGGCGGCCCGGCTACAGCTCGCGGAGA
>JAUVMT010000226.1 GCA_030600085.1 Gemmatimonadales bacterium
AGAAGCATCGCCGAAGCCCTGAAGGCGGAGGGAGCCGAGGTCACGATCACGGGCCGGCGCGAGGACCTCCTGCGCACGACGGCTGAGGAGATCGGCGCGGACTTCATCGCGGGCGATGTCGGACGCGAACCCGATGCGGTCCGGACCGTTGCCTCCGTGGTCGAGAAGCACGGGCACCTCGACATCTTGGTCAATAACGCCGGCTACGGGATCTTCAAGCCTCTGGTCGAGATGGAGCTCGCGGAGCTGGAGGCGGTTTACCGAACTAACGTTTTCGGCGCCTTTCTGATGGGACGAGAAGCCGCGCGCCAGTTCGTCAAGCAGGGCGGCGGCGAACTGATCAACATCTCCTCGACCTCCGGGCTCAAGGGCGGACGCGGGAGCACGGCGTACAGCTCCTCCAAGTTCGCTCTGAGGGGGATGACGGAGTGTTGGCGCGACGAGCTGCGGCGCCACGACGTGCGCGTCATGCTCGTGAACCCGAGCGAAGTGGTGACGGGTTTCTCATCCAAGGCCGGATACGAGCAGCAGGTCTCTCCCAAGAAGCTCCGCCCGGAGGAGATCGCCGACGCGATCATCGGAGCCCTCAAGGTCGACGCTCGCGGCTTCATCCCCGAGTTCTCGGTCTTCGCCACGAATCCTTTCTAGCGGTCTTCCGCGGATGGGGTATAGAACACTCGCGGGCATCGTGTTCGTCGTTCATAGCGGCTTCGTTCTTTTCGTCGTGGCGGGCGCTCTGGCGGTGCTGTGGATGCCCTGGCTCGCCTGGCTGCATATCCCCTGCGTGCTGTACGGCGCGGCCATCGAGTTCATCGGCGGGACGTGTCCGCTCACGCGACTGGAGAACCGCTTTCGGCGAGCGGCCGGAGAGCCGGAGTACGGCGACAGCTGCCTGGGCCACTACATCGGGGGCGCCGTGGATCCGGCCAAATGGGCGCGATTCGAGCCGTGGATCGGGGCCATGCTCCTGGTCGGCAACGTCGCCATCTACGGTTATCTCCTGAGCAAGATCGGCGGGGGTTGAGCAGGGCCTCGGGAGAGACAACCACGTAAGCGCCCCGCCCGCTACGGCAGCCGGAGCTGCTCGTCAGGCGTGAAGAAGAGCCGGCGGTTCCAGAGGACGACGATCACCGCCGACACGGCGACGGCGCTCGCGAGCATGAACATCACGACGATCTGGTAGCGGATGGCCAGCATCGGCGAGACGCCGGCCAGGATCTGCCCGGTCATCATTCCGGGGAGCGCGACCACGCCGACCACCATCAGGCTGTTCACCGTCGGGATGAGGGCAGCGCGCAGCGCGCTCCGGGTCGGTCCCCTCGAGGCTCGGGCCGCCGTGGCGCCGAGCGCCAGGTAGGCCTCCACCTCCCCTCGCCTCGACCGTAGCTCCGCGGCGAGCCGTTCGTGCGCCAGCGCCGCGGCGTTCATCGCGTTCCCGACGATCATCCCGAACAGCGGGATGAGGTAGCGTGGGTTGTACCAGGGCTCGATCCGGACGACCAGCAGGCTCACGTAGAAGAGCGTGAAACCGGAGCCGACGAGAAGCGCCAGCCCGGTCATGCCGTACAGCCGCAGGGGGCGTTCTTCCTGGCGCCGCACCGCCTCCCGCGCGGCAACCGCGAGCATGCCCGCGAGCGCTCCTACCACCAGCCACCACTGGTCGATCGCGAAGATGTAGACGAGGACGTACCCCACCAGGACGAGCTGCACGACGGATCTAATCGCTCCCACGATCAGGCTCCCGGTGAGTCCGAGCCGTTGCCACCGTGAGAGGCCCACGGCGAGAAGCACGAGGCCGGACGCGGCGACCAGGTCGAGCCAGGAGAGACCCAGGATCGGGGACTGGAGAATCTCGGGCTCGAGGCCCGTCCCCGGCCCGAGCCGCTCCTGCAGGAACGGCGCCGAGAGCATCCCGTTCGCTCCGGCCATATCCGCCCGCGCCACATCCGCCACGTTAGGCCAGGACATCAGCAGCCTCCCCGGACTCCACCACGGCACCCCCGGAAAGACGCACCGCCTCATCGGCGATGGCCGCGGCCTCGTAATGGCGATGTGTCGACAGGATGACCGTCATGCCCCGCTCTGCGCGAAGCCTCCGAATCGACTCCAACAGGAACTCGGACGACTCCGGATCGAGCGCCGACGTCGGCTCGTCCAGGAGAAGCGCCTCCGGGCCGCCGATCAGGGTCCGTGCCATCGTCGCTCGCTGCTGCTCGCCCACCGAGAGCTCCTGAGCCGGGCGGTGCGCCAGCGATGGATCCAGCCCCGCCAGCTCCAGCGCCTCACGGGCTCGCTCCGGGAACTCCTGGTCGTCCAATCCCGCGATCTCCGCCGCCTCGCGGAGGTTGTCGTGCACCGATCCCGCGAACATGACCGGCGTTTGGAAGACGAAGCCCACTCGCCGACGAAGCTCGGTCGCGGGATACTCTTCGAGCGACCGGCCCAGGTAGGAGATCTCACCGGCCGCCGGGTCATCCAATCGGTTCAACAGGCGGAGAAGAGAGGTCTTTCCAGCTCCCGATGAGCCGAGGAGCACGGTGATTCGGCCGCGTGGGAGGACGAGGTCGATGCCCCGCAGCAGCACGCGGCCGGACTTCTCCTGGCGGACGTCTCGGAGCCGAAACGCTGCCTCCGGAACGGCACTCACGCGGCGCGCGCCCGCCCCGAGTCGGAAGGCATCCGGAGCGCGACGACGAAGCCGGACGCGACGGTGAGCGCGGCGATGGCCAAGATGGCGGCCTTCCCTCCGAACGCGTCGGCTATGAGGCCCACGGCCAGGGCCCCGACGGCGTAGCCTCCGTCTCGCCACAGCCGGTACACGCCGATCGACGAGGCTCGCCAGGACGGCTCGGCCACATCGCCTACGGCCGCGAGCAGCGTCGGGTAGACCATGGCCGTGCCCAAACCGAGCACGATCGACGCCCCCAGCCAGCCTCCGAAGCTGGAGAGCCTCGCGACCGCGAAGAGCGCGAGTCCCTGAAGCACCATTCCCGCCACGATCAGCGGCTTCCTCCCCCAGTAGTCGCTGAGCGCACCGGTACCCAGCTGCAGTATGCCCCAGGCCAGCGGGTAGGCGGCGGCGAGCGTCGCGATCTGGTCCAGTGACATGCCGGCGCTCGCGAAGAAGAGGGGAAAGAGCCCCCACGCCAAGCCGTCGTTCAGGTTGTTGACGAGACCGGCCTGGCTGCAGCTCGAGAGGCTTCTGTCCTTCCAGCTCGTCCGCACGAAGATCTCTCGCCACGTGACCCGACTCGAGTCGTTCGCCCGGTTCGAGTCGTTCGACCCGCTCGAGCTGGTCGGCCGGTTCGCGTCGCGTTGAGCGGCCTCTACCCGGACGTGGTCGACCGTATCGCGGACGAAGAAGACCGAGAGCCCGAGGCCCAGGGCCACGAACGCGATCCCCAGGTAGAACGGCTCCGGCCGCAGGCCGAAGCGGCTCGCGATCATCCCGCTCGCCAGCGCCGCCGCTCCCACGGCCACGTAACCGGCGGACTCGTTCAGCCCCATGGCGAGCCCCCGCCGCCGGGGACCCACGAGGTCGATCTTCATGATCACGGTCGTGGACCAGGCAAGGCCTTGGTTGATCCCGAGAAGCACGTTGGCCGCCACGATCCACGACCAGGCCGGGGCCCACCTCACCATGAAGGGGACGGGCACGCCCGCCAGCCAGCCGGCGACGAGGACACGCTTGCGGCCTACCCTGTCGGAGAATCGGCCGGCGAAGAG
>JAUVMT010000215.1 GCA_030600085.1 Gemmatimonadales bacterium
ACCCAGATCAACGATGTCCTCGCCCGGGTTCAAGGGGTCGGAAAAGTCACGGCGATGGGGGCCAAGGACTACGGGATGCGGATATGGATCGATCCCGGAAGGCTGAAGGCGCGCGGCCTGACCACGGACGAGGTCGTGGGGTCGCTCCGTGAGCAGAACGTACAGGTGGCGGCCGGAAAGATCGGCCAGCCGCCCAACCCGGCCGGCCTCAACTTTGAGTACGCGATCACGACGCTCGGCCGGCTCGAGACGGCCGACCAGTTCGAGAACATCATCCTGAAGACGGGTGGGGCGGGGGAGATCGTCCGCGTCCGGGACGTCGCCAGGGTTGAGCTCGGAGCGCAGGACTACTCCTGGTACGTGCAGCTGGATGGAGCGGCCAGCGTCGGGCTGGCGGTCTACCAGCTTCCCGGTTCCAACGCCCTGGGCGTGGCGGATGGCGTCAGGGAAGCGGTGGCGGAGCTCGAGGAGAACTTCCCCGAAGGCCTCGAGGCGGTGGTCGCGTACGATTCGACACGCTACATCGAAGCGTCGATCCAGGAAGTGATCGAGACCCTGATCATCGCCATCCTGCTGGTCATCTTCTCCGTGTACATCTTCCTGCAGGACTGGCGGACCACCCTCATCCCCTCGGTCACCATCCCGGTGTCACTGATCGGCACGTTCGCCGTGATGAACATGGCCGGCATGTCCATCAACAACCTGAGCCTGTTCGGCCTGGTCCTGGCGATCGGGATCGTGGTGGACGACGCCATCGTGGTGGTCGAGAATACGATGCGCCTGATCGATACGAAGGGATTGGCCGCCAAGGAGGCCACGGCGAGGGCGATGGAGGAGGTCGGCGGTCCGATCATCGCCACGACCGCCGTTCTGTTGGCCGTGTTCGTGCCGACCGCCATGATGCCGGGGCTGACGGGACGGCTCTACCAGCAGTTCGCGATCACGATCTCCATCGCGACCGTTTTCTCATCCGTCAACGCGCTCACCCTGAGCCCCGCGCTGGCCGGTATGCTGCTCCGTCCGTCGCCAGAGAAGCGGGGGGTGATCTTCTCCAAGTTCAACGCGCTGCTGGAGACGGGCACCGGGCGCTATTTGGGCGTCGTCAACAAGATGGTCCGAAGGGTTGGGGCGATGATGCTGATCTACGCCGGCATCATCGTGGCCACATGGCTCGGCCTCACGCGGCTGCCGTCGGCTTTCATCCCGGACGAGGACCAGGGTTACTTCTACGCGAATGTGCAGCTTCCGGACGGGGCTTCGATGGAGCGGACAGGCCACGTTCTCGACCGCATCAACGAGGTCCTTGCCCGCACGCCGGGCGTCGAACATTACATTACGATCGGCGGCTACTCCTTCCTCAACAGCGTGCAGGGATCCAACTACGGGGCGATCATCGCGACGCTCGAGAAGTGGTCCGAGCGGGACGAAGAGACACATGCCGCCGCGCTCATCGCGGATCTGCAGGCTTTCATGCTCTCCATTCAGGAGGGGATCGCGATCGCCTTCGGGCCGCCGCCGATCTCGGGTCTGGGCGCGGCCTCGGGCTTCACGATGGAGATGCAGGACCGTGGCGGCGTGGGGCTTCAGGCCCTGGAGACCCTGGCCAAGGACATGGTCGCGGCCGGTAACCAGAGCGAGATCGTCACCCGTCTGAACCAGAACTTCAGCGCCAGCGTGCCGCAGATATTCGTCGACGTAGACCGCAATCGTACAAAGGCTTACCAGGTTCCACTTCAGACGGTGTTCAACACTCTCCAGGCCAACCTCGGGTCCGCCTACGTGAACGATTTCAACCTGTTCGGTCGTACCTGGAAGGTGATGGTTCAGGCCGATCAGAACTTCCGTTCCAGGGTCTCCGACATCGAGCGGTTGGAGGTGCGGAACGCCCAGGGCAACATGATTCCCGTCGGGACGCTAGCCCAGGTGAGGGACACGGTCGGGCCGCAGGTGATCACCCGGTTTAACATGTTTCGCACCGCCACGCTCAGCGGGGTTCCCGCCTCCGGCTATTCCTCCGGACAGGCCGTGGCGGAGATGGAGCGGATCGCGGGCCAGCGTCTGCCCCGGCAGATGGGCTACCAGTGGTCGGGGGTCACCTTCCAGCAGATCGCCGCCGGCAACCTGGCTCCGCTGATCTTCGGGCTCGCGATCATCTTCGTGTTTCTCTTCCTGGCGGCCCAGTACGAGAGCTGGAGCATCCCGCTCGCCGTGCTCCTCTCCGTGCCCCTGGCCATCCTGGGGGCCGCGGTGCTCACCGGGCTGCGCGGGCTGGAGAACAACATCTACATGCAGATCGGCCTCGTGCTGCTCGTGGGCCTCTCCGCCAAGACCGCCATCCTGATCGTCGAGTTCGCCAAGCAGCTTCAGGAGGAGGGCAAGCCTGTCGTGGAGGCGGCCGTCGAGGCGGCGCGCCTCCGCTTCCGCCCGATCCTGATGACCGCGATCTCGTTCATCCTCGGCGTCATCCCTCTGGTGATCGCCTCGGGCGCCGGCGCCGCCAGCCGCCAGTCGCTGGGCACGGCCGTCTTCGGGGGCATGCTGCTGGCCACGGCGGCGGGCGTCTTTTTCATCCCGCTGCTCTACGTCGCCGTTCAGGGAACGGCGGAGCGGCTGACGAGCAGGGGCGGCGCGCCGAAGGCAGGGCCGGAGTCTCCGGTCATCGAGGGCGGCGGCGGGATCCCGGAGCCGACTACGCCGTAGGCCGCCGCGCAACGCCGATCGAATCGGCTCTCAGGGCGACAACACGCCCATCATCACGGCCACGACCGTCAGTGCGCTCATGAGGACGAGGGCGCGGTGCGAGCGGCGGGTGAGGAGGTAGATCATCAGGGTGGCGCCGATCGGGGCCGTGAAGGCAAAAATAATAGCCAAAGTGGCCACCACGTCTTTGACCAACCACAGGCCGGTGAGGCCGGCCAGGCTCGCCTCCGCCACGAACGGCTGCACGACCTCGGTCGCCAGATCTTCGACGAGGAAGAGGACGACGAAGGCGCCTCCCAGCCGGAGATAGAGACTCACCTCCGCCCGGCTCTTCTTCCTAAACGGCGCGTAGAATATTCCCACGATCGGCCGGACGAGGCGGGCGAAAGCGCTGCCCGGCTTCACGTGGTGGTAGAAGAGCCGGAGCCGGTAGCTCCAGCGGACGAGGTCGCCCACGAGCGGCACATGATGGAGGGGAGCCAGTTGCCGGCCGAAGTTGAGGACGATGATCAGCGCGCCGACCGCGGCGATCGCCTCGATGTTGCCTGTCGCTCGGCTGACCGAGCCGAGCGCGTAGCCCGCAAAGACCAGCACGATGGCATCGGCGAGCGCCTTCCTGATTCCACGGGCGCCGCGGCGGGACTCCGGGTCGTACCACCGCGGCGGAGCGGCGAGCTCCGAGCCGTCGGAGGGGGGTAGGAAGGCCAGGCCCGTGGGGGGTAGACCCAAGTCCCTCCGCTGGCCCTGGATCGTGTTCTGCCGGAATACCATTCGCGGGATCAGGAAGAAGTCGACCACCCACCAGATCAGGGCCCCGCCGAAGGTGAGCAGCATGGCGAGGCCGGTCCACGTGCGGTTCAGGTAGATGCGGTGCGCCCCGAACACCCCGAGAAACACCCAGAGCAAGTACGCGAAAGATCTTCGCTTCAGCGGATACTCGTAGAGGTCCTCGAGGATCTCCTGCGGAATCTGTTCGGCCATCCGATGATTCTATGGCCGAACCACGGCCGGTGACACAGTAACGTGGAGGCCGGTGGGCCCTACCCTTTATTCAGGAAGCTTCAGCAGCGGGAGGTCAAAATGCCGGTCGAGAGACTCAAGCGGTTCCTGGAGAGCGAGGGGGTCAAGTATTTGACCATCTCACACTCCCAGGCTTCACCGCCCAGGAGATCGCCGCCTCCGCCCAGGAGATCGCCTTCAACGCGGGCTCCCACTCGGAGTTGGTGTGTCTGGCCGACGATGATTTCGTGCGTCTCGTCGGGTCCTAGGTCGTTCATCTGACGACGCGGGAGAGCGTCCTCGCCGGGTAGACGCTCGTCGATCGGTGAGGTCCGGGGAACGGGTGTACGCGATTGCGGATCGGCGCTATTGTTCGCGCGCCCCGCGAGTCCGTTCCCAGAACCTGC
>JAUVMT010000246.1 GCA_030600085.1 Gemmatimonadales bacterium
CAACCTGACGCGTCTCTACAACCGGGCGCGGCAGGCCGAGATCACGCAGCAGATCGCCGAGATCATGGGAGGCGCGGAGGCGCTGGTCGACTAGCGGCGGGCGCCAGAGGGCGGCCACCGGATTCCCGCCGCGAGCTGGCGGGTGCTTTTCCTCGGAGCCTCCTCGCTCCGCTGCGGGGTCTCCGCGGAGCACCCGATGCTCGCTCTGGGAAAATCCGGCGGCCTCTGGAGGCGCCCTCGTGGTCACCCGGTGAGTCGGTGGCTTGATCGTTTCTGAGCCATAAGGGGCGGAAGAGAGAACAGGAAGTGGTGAAGTGAACCATAGAGGTGACGTGAGCAGATGAACGAGAAGGCGAACGGACAGGGCGTCGGGAAGGTCGTGCAGGTGATCGGCGTCGTCGTCGACATCGAGTTCGCGCCGGGCGAGATGCCCGAGCTCTACAACGCGGTGCGGCTTCGCTGGACCGACGACGACGGAACCGACCACGATCTCATACTCGAGGTCGCGCAGCACATCGGCCGCAACCAGGTGCGGGCTGTGGCGATGGACGCGACCGACGGCGTGCGGCGCGGCATGGAAGTCGTCGACACGGGCCAGCCGATCACGGTGCCCGTCGGCGAGGCGCCGCTAGGGCGGATCATGAACGTCCTCGGCGAGCCGGTGGACGAGATGGGGCCGATCGGCGAGACGGAGCGCTGGCCCATCCACCGCGAGGCGCCGCCGCTAACCAGCCTCGAGCCGAAGACCGAGATCTTCGAGACGGGGATCAAGGTCATCGACCTGATCGCCCCCTACGTGAAGGGCGGGAAGACCGGTCTGTTCGGGGGCGCCGGCGTCGGCAAGACCGTCATCATCATGGAGCTCATCAACAACATCGCGCAGGAGCACGGCGGACTCTCTGTGTTCTCCGGCGTGGGCGAGCGGACGCGCGAGGGTAACGACCTCTGGCTGGAGATGAAGGAGTCGGGCGTGCTGAGCTCGACGGCGCTGGTCTACGGCCAGATGAACGAGCCGCCCGGCGCCCGTTTGCGTGTCGGCCTCGCCGGTCTGACGGTCGCGGAATACTTCCGCGAGGTCATGGGGCAGGATGTGCTCTACTTCATCGACAACATCTTCCGGTTCAGCCAGGCGGGCTCGGAGGTGTCGGCGCTGCTCGGCCGCATGCCGAGCGCGGTGGGGTATCAGCCGACTCTCGCTTCCGAGATGGGCGAGCTGCAGGAACGGATCACGTCGACGAAGGCGGGATCGATCACCTCGGTGCAGGCGATCTACGTGCCGGCCGACGATCTCACGGACCCGGCGCCGGCGGCCGCCTTTACGCACCTGGATTCCACGACGGTGCTCTCGCGGCAGATCGTCGAGCTTGGGATCTACCCGGCCGTGGACCCGCTGGACTCGACGAGCCGGATCCTAGACCCGCAGTACATCGGCGAGCGCCACTACATCGTGGCCACGGCCGTGCAGGAGATCCTGCAGCGCTACAAGGACCTTCAGGACGTGATCGCGATCCTCGGCATGGATGAGCTGAGCGAGGAGGACAAGGTGATCGTGGGGCGGGCGCGCCGGATCCAGCGCTTCCTCTCGCAGCCGTTCTTCGTGGCCGAGGTCTTCACCGGCAGGTCCGGCAAGTACGTGCCGCTGGACCAGACCATCGAGTCCTTCGAGCGCGTCGTGGCCGGCGAGTTCGACCACCTGCCCGAGCAGGCCTTCTACATGGTGGGCGGCATCGAAGAGGTCGTCGCCCAGGCCGAGGAGCTGGAGGGAGCGGCGGCGTGAGCTCCGAGCCGATCGGGCACGGGAGGATTCTGGTGAGCTCCGAGCAGGCCGGCCGGCGGAGGATCTCGTGAGCTCCGACCCCCGGGTGCTGCGGGTAAGCATCATCTCCCCGGCCGGGATCGGCTACGAGGGCGAGGCGGAGGCGATCGTCGCGCCCGCCTACGACGGCCAGCTGGGTATCCTGTACGGCCACGCACCGATGATGGTACTGCTCGGCGAGGGGGAGCTCCGGCTCCGGGACGGCGGCGCGCTGCACCGGTTCCACGTAGCACGTGGTTTCCTTCAGGTGGTCGACAACGAGGTCTCCGTGCTGGCGGAAGAGGTAGGGCAGGTGGAGGGTGAGGAAGTCCCGACGACCGGGGCTGCACACTGACCGGAAGCCCCGAGTGCGGATGAATATCGCGGGCGTGATAGGTTAAATCACCCCGCCCGGCGGGGCGTGGAACCATTCGGATATTGACTGTGTAGACGTCTAGCGCTACACTATTTGGCTGCCGCCAATCGGCGGCTGCTTTTGCTTTTTGACAACTAGGTGTGAGCGAGCGGGTTGTTGTGTGCATTGTGGGCGCCGAGAGGTGAAGAGTCTCCGATCTGTGGGACGTTTCGCTTCGAGCTGACCGGTCATCCGACCGTGATTCTCGTCGCGTCGCGACCCCCAACGCAGAGAGGGGATCAAGCAGTAAGGGCGCAAGGTGGATGCCTTGGTACAGGCCGGCGATGAAGGACGTGGCAAGCTGCGATAAGCCGGGGGGAGCTGCACGCGAGCTTTGATCCCTGGATTTCCGAATGGGGAAACCCGGCCGGGGTAATGCCCGGTCATCCCTTGGCTGAATACATAGGCCTTGGGAAGCGAACCGAGGGAACTGAAACATCTAAGTACCTCGAGGAAGAGAAAACAACAGTGATTCCCTTAGTAGCGGCGAGCGAACGGGGAAGAGCCCAAACCGCCCGGGTGTAAGACGGCAGTCGTTGCCCGAGCGGGGTTGTAGGGGCGGTCCGGAGAGATCTGCCGGTCTCTCGGGTCTGTTCGATCGTACAAGTCGAAGCCGGCTGGAAAGCCGCGCCGTAGGAGGTGAAAGCCCTGTAGGCGGAGTACGACGAGCGGCCTGGGGCCGTTTCCTGAGTAGGCCGGGACACGAGAAATCCCGGTTGAACCTGGCAGGACCATCTGCTAAGGCTAAATACGAGCCTGTGACCGATAGTGAACTAGTACCGTGAGGGAAAGGTGAAAAGCACGCCGGGAGGCGGGTGAAATAGATCCTGAAACCTTGTGCCTACAAGCGGTGGGAGGAGGGCGCGTGCCTTCGGGCGCGACGCTGCTCTGACCGCGTGCCTTTTGCATTATGATCCGGCGAGTTCGTCCTCGCGGGCGAGGTTAAGCCGTTATGCGGCGAAGCCTTAGCGAAAGCGAGTCTTAAATGGGCGATTTAGTCCGTGGGGCGAGACCCGAAACCAGTGTGATCTATCCATGGCCAGGCTGAAGCGAGGGTAATGCCTCGTGGAGGGCCGAACCGTTGTGGGTTGAAAACCGCTCGGATGAGCTGTGGATAGGGGTGAAAGGCCAATCAAACCTGGAGATAGCTGG
>JAUVMT010000103.1 GCA_030600085.1 Gemmatimonadales bacterium
CGGCTGAAGCCCTGGCCTTCCAGCTCCACGAGGGTGGAGGCTCCGCCCAGCTCCTCCAGCGCCTCGAACGCCTCCCGCTGGCGGAAGGCACGCCCGAAGACCCGTTCCCTCTCCTCGAGCGTGGGCAGATGCCGGCTGAGCCGAAGGACCTTGCGAACGAGCCCTCCTCCGTCCGACTCGTTGGCGCTCTCGGCGAGCAGACCGGGGGGGAGCGCCGCCCGAAACACGAGTCCCAGAGGGGCGACGTAATACCTGGCGACCCAGCGGCAGATGTCGAGAAGCTCGGGCGACAGGATCGGTTCCGGATCCAGCAGCTCCAAAGCCGAACGGACGCGGCCGGACGGCTCTCCCTCGCCCACGGTGTCTATGCACCCGATCGTCTCGCGCTTGCCGAACGGAACCCGGAGGCGCATCCCGGGCCTCGCACGGCGACGGATCTCCTCGGGGAGGAGGTAGGTAAAAGTCTGGTATACCGGCCTCGGAAGGGCGACCTGGCAGGTGCGTGTGGCTCGGGTCATCCGCCCGCCGTTGCTTGACTTGTCCATCCGCGGAGGCCTAGAATCCTCGCCCAGCCAGGAGGGCTGAGCACATGGGCTGTCTCGCGCTGAACGCGTCGTATGAGCCGCTGACGATCATACCCGTCCGGCGAGCGGTTCGGCTGGTCATCGACCGAAAAGCCGAAGCGCTCGAGGTGGACGGCGAGCGTCCATTTCGCTCGGAGCGAGCCCACTACGCGGCCCCCGTCGTCATCAGGCTCGTCCGGTTCATTCACGTGCCCCGCAGGTTCCGCAGGCAGGTCACCAACACGTTTCTCTTCGCCCGTGACGAGTACCGATGTCAGTACTGCGGTCGTCAACGCCGCGAGCTGGGATACAGGGAATCCCTCACCCGGGATCACCTCGTTCCGATCTCCCGCGGCGGAGGGAATGGCTGGACGAACGTTGTCACCGCCTGCAGCCGCTGCAACCTTCGCAAGGGTAACCGGCTTCCCGAGGAGTGCGGGCTGAAGCTACGCGTGCGGCCCCGCGAACCGAACCACGTTCAGCTGATCTGGGCCGTGCGCAGCGTTACGCGGATTCAGGCCAAGTACATCGGGATGTTCTACGGGGAAGAGATCCTCAGCGCTCTCACCACCGGGTCGTAGAGAGTAGCGAGCCGCTCCGCGGCGCTCACCATGAGCTTCGGTAACTTCGGATTCTCGGAAATACTCATTATCGCCATGATTGTGCTGATCTTCTTCGGCCCCCGTCGGATGCCGGAGATCGGCCGCGCGGTCGGAGGTGCTCTGCGGGAATTTCGGCGCGGACTCAACGAGATCCAGCGAGAGCTCCAGGAGGCCGAGCGCGCGGCGAAGGTCGATCCGGACGTCCCGGGCGCCAAGACCGGCTCGACCGCCACGACCGCGTCGAAGCCGTCGACGTCCGAGTCATCCATGTCCGAGCTGCCCACGCCTCTGGCCGCTGCAATGGCCTCGCCGTCGGAGCCGCACAGCGCCGCACCGGCCGAGACCGCGAGCGTGGAGGAGACCACCGACGTCGAGTCTGAGGAGACGGAAGCCGCCTCGGAGGAGACGGCCGACCCGACCGAGAAGGAAGAAGGCTCCGAGCGAGCCGGTTGAGTCGGCCCTAGGACCCGCTTCCGCCCGCGTGCTCGCTCAGCAGCGTCCGGTACTCCTCGCTGCCATCTTTCTCCAGGGCGCGCAGCCAGCGCTCGGGCGGAGGTGCTCCCTCGACATCGGCGACGTCGGCGTAGCCCGGCCCGGAGATCCGCACCTTCGGCAATGACGACCAATCGGCGGTAGCCGCGGCCTGGAGCCGTAGGCGGGCATTTCTTGGGCAGTCGCTGCACAGAACGGCTCTTCCGTCCTCGAGCTCGAGCGGCTGGCCGTCGAGCATGTAATCACCCGGTGAGTCTTCAGCGAGCAGCTCGAGCGTGAAGCCGGAGAGCCACCCCGGCACCTTCCACTCGCCGGTCAGCGTCGCCCCGTCTCGTGGCAGGTTGCCGCCTCCGCCGGTCCAACCCCGCAGCTGGATCGGCTCGTGGAAGACCCTCAGGATTCCATCCGCCGCGAGCCGGCGGGCCATCTCCTCGTCGTGGTCCTTCCACTCGAGCCGGATCTTCACGCCCTCGCCGAGAGCCACGGCGCGAAGCTTGTCCAGCGGTACGAGCTCGAAGACCGACTCGATACTCTCGCCCCCAGCAGGCGCCTGGCCGAAACGGTGCTCCGCCTTCTCGCCGCCGATCTCCAGCTTGGCCTCGGCATCCGGAGGGGGAGAGCCACCCCAGAGACGAAAATCGACCACCACCTCGGCCGAGAGATCGCCTCCACGCCACTGAAGTCCCGGCACTCGGATGGCCATGACGTCGATGGAAGCCCGCGGAAGGACGGGTTGGATCCCCGGCGGTCGAGAAGCCTGGATCCGCAGGTCCTCGACGGACTCTCCGCCCGGTCCGGGTGAAACCGCGACCGCGAACCCGTATGGTTGCTCGTCACCCTCCACCCTTACGAGGAGGGCGTTCCATCCACCCGCCAGTCGCACCGTCGCCGAGGCCGTCCTCGAGCCGCCCACACAATCCGTCGCGCCCGCGTCGGCTTCCAATGGCAGAGGCTGCTCGTTGAGCTTCGCGGACACGTCCGTGCACCCCAGGCCGGAGAAGCGGAGCGTCACGGTCTGGTCGGCGACGGGACGGAGGTAGGCGTGCGCGAAGGTGGCTGTCGCTCCCGACCGGTTCACGAAGGTGTCGAGGTCGAACACCGGGTTCCCGTCCTGCCGAACCAGCGTCCAGAAGGTCGCGCCGACGCGGGTGCCTCTCTCTGGGAAGAGGACCGAATCGCGGCGCACCATCCAGCCGGGTCGAAGGCCGGGCAGCGGACCGCCGCCCTGCGGGCTTCGCCGCGGAGGCCTCCGTCCCAGCGCCTCCTCCAGCTGGGGATTGGAGGGTCTTCCCGCGAGAGAATCCGCCGTTGCGAGGTCCTCCTCGAGTTGAGTCGGAGTCGGGGGCACGATGGCCCCGGGTTGAAACAGGGGGTTCAGCTCCACGACGGTGGGCAGGGGTCCCTCCTCCCCCACGGAGGCGGCGGGGAACGGACGGGAAAGAAGCCAGCGATCTATCGGGCGCTCCTGGCCCATGAGCGGTCCACAAACCACGAGGAGCAGGGTCCACGTCATCGACAGGGTCGTCGCCAGCCGGATTCCGGCTGCTCCTCCAGGCTTCATCGATCTCAGTCGGCTTGGCATTACCCTTGAGCCTCCACGCCCTCGGACCTCTCCTGCCCTCGAACCCTCGTCGGCATCCCCACGAACCCACCCTACCCTGGCCGCCGCGTCCGGTTCGGTTTGAACCAGCTTGGCTGGCGGAGGTATTATCTTACCCTCTGGCCCAGCGTGTCCGGCCCACGACCGCGCGGAGCAGGCATGAAAGACATCATCACGCTTCACATCAACGGCGACGAGCTCGAAGTGGGAGTCTCCACCCACTTCACCCTGCTCGAGACGCTCCGCTACGCCCTCGGATTGACCGGCTCGAAGCAGGGCTGTGACAAGGGCGACTGCGGCACCTGCACCGTTCTGCTCGACGGCCAGTCGCACCTCGCCTGCATCATGCCAGTGTACGAGGCGATCGGGCACGAGATCACGACGGTGGAAGGGCTGGCTGACGGAAGAACCCCACATCCCCTCCAGGATGCCTTCGATCTCTGCGGCGCGGCTCAGTGCGGCTTCTGCACGCCCGGGATCCTGTGCAGCTCCTACGGGCTGCTGGCCGAGAAGGCTCATCCGAGCCGGGATGAGATCCGGCGCGCCCTCTCCGGCAACCTGTGCCGCTGCACCGGATACACGAAGATCTTCGAGGCGGTCGAGGTCGCGGCCGAGAGCCTTCGTTCCGGGGCGGACCCGCGGGACATCGTCGCTGAGCGCTACGATCTCGCCTTCCCGTCTCGCTCCATGCAGTCCGCTGCGTGCGCGCCCGGATCCACCGGGGCCTCCGATGCGTAACGAAGACCTGTTTCCCCTGCAGGAGGTCACGGCGGACGCGCCGGAGCGGCTTCGCGAGGTGGCGGAGGCCGAGTTCAGGACGATCGGAGGCCGGAACCGGAGCACGGACGGCTTGCACAAGTCCACGGGCAAGGCCGTCTACACCGATGACATGACCTTCCCCGGCATGCTCCACGGGAAGATCCTCCGGAGCACCGAGCCGCATGCGAGAATCCTCTCGATCGACCCGGCGAAGGCGCTCGAGCTCCCGGGCGTCTACGAGGTCATCACCGGGAAGGACATGCCGACTCCGTACGGCATCATCCCCTGGACCCCGGACGAGCACGCCCTCGCCCTGGAGAAGGTACGCTTCGTCGGCGACGCGGTCGCGTGCGTGGCGGCGATCGACGAGGAGACGGCAAACACGGCCCTGGGGCTCATCGAGGTCGAGTACGAGCCGCTTCGCTACTACCTGGATCCGGAGGAGGCGCTCGCGCCGGAAGCCGCCGCGACCCCGATCCACGAGCCGCGCAAGCCGGGTCACAACGGAAACGTCCTCAAGCGCGTGCAGCTCGAGTTCGGGCCGGTCGACGAGAAGATGGAGAAGGCGGATGTGCTCGTGGAGGGCGAGTATTTCTTTCACGGGACGACGCACACGCCGATCGAGCCTCACTGCGCGATCGCGAGGATGAACCAGAACGGCTTGCTCGAGGTATGGTCGGCCACGCAGGTGCCGCACTACCTGCACCGCGAGATCGCCCGGGTGCTGGGCCTGGACGTCGCCAAAGTCCGCGTCGTGCAGCCCACGGTGGGTGGAGCGTTCGGCGGGAAGTCGGAGCCGTTCGATCTCGAGTTCTGCGTGGCGCTTCTGGCGATCCGCACCGGGCGCCCCGTGAAGATCCTCTACACGCGGGAAGAGGTCTTCTACTCCCATCGGGGCCGTCACCCGATGAAGATGAGCTACCGGGTGGGCGCCTCCCGCGACGGCCGCATCCTCGCCGTGGACGCGAAGACGATCCTGGATGGAGGCGCGTACGCCTCGTTCGGGCTCGTGACGACCTACTACAGCGGGCAGCTCCTGACGGCGCCGTACGAGATGGACTCGTATCGCTTCGACTCCACGCGGGTCTACACGAACAAGGCCCCGTGCGGTCCCAAGCGGGGACATGGCTCCGTGCAGCCGCGCTTCGCGTTCGAGATCTCGCTCGACAAGGTGGCGGAGAAGCTGGGCCTGGACCCGATCGAGTTCCGGCGCGGCGTCTTCATGGGGACCGGCCGTACGGTGAACGAGTTCCGTGTCCAGTCGAACGGCTTCCTGGAGTGCCTCGAGTCGGTCGAGAGGGCGAGCGGCTGGATGAACAAGTTCCGGAAGATGGGCTACGGCCGCGGCATCGGCGTGGCGGGATCCTGCTACATCTCCGGTACCAACTATCCGATCTATCCCAACCCGCTGCCGCAGGCCGCCGTGCAGGTCCAGGTGGAGCGCTCGGGACGCGTGACGGTCCTGCATGGCGCGTCGGAGATCGGCCAGGGCTCCGACTCGACGATGGCATACATCGCCTGCGAGGAGCTCGGCGTTCCTCTCGACTACGTGCGGGTCTTCTCGGCCGACACCGATCTCGTTCCGGTGGACCTCGGAGCCTACTCCTCTCGCGAGACGGTGATGGTGGGGAACGCCTGCGTCATGGGCTGTCGGGAGATCGGTGAGAAAGTGCGGGGGAGCGTCGCGAGTGAATGGGGGATCGAGCCCTCCCACGTGCGGCTGGCCGGTGGTTGGGCCTTCGACAGGCGGGATCCTGCCAGCCCCGAACGCCGCATGCCGATCGCGCAGGCCTTCCAGTTCGCGGAGGCCGAGCACGGGACGCTGGGAGCCGTGGGCCACTACAACACTCCGAAGGAGGGCGTGCACGGCGAGTACCGCGGCGGCACGATCGGCGCTTCGCCCGCCTACAGCTTCACCGCGCACGTGGCCGAGGTCGACGTCGATCCCGAAACGGGATTCGTCGAGGTCAAGACGATCTGGGTGGCGCACGATTGCGGCCGCGCCCTCAACCCCGTGCTTGTGGAGGGGCAGATCGAAGGCTCCGCCTATATGGGCTACGCCGAGGCGATTCTCGAGGAGCAGGCGTACAAGACGGGCGAGCACCAGGGCGCGCTCCACGACGCCCCCTCCCTCCTGGATTACCGAATCCCCACCTCGCTCGACTGTCCGGAGTTCGTATCGCTCATCGTGGAATCGATCGACCCGGAGGGGCCCTACGGGGCGAAGGAAGCCGGCGAGGGGCCGCTCCACCCTTCGCTGCCCGCCATCGCCAACGCGATCTACGATGCGATCGGAATCCGGATCGACAGCCTGCCTTTCACGCCGGATCGGGTGTGGCGGGCGATTCGGGATGCCGAGGCGGCGAAGAGCGCGGAAGAGGTGGCGTAGCATCGGTTCGCGCACGTCCGCGGTGCGGCACGACATCGGCAGCGGGCGAGCTCGGGGCGCTCCTTCGCGGCATCTCCATAGGATCGAAAGCCACCCGGTCTGGGTAGGCTCCTAGGACCCGGCGGCAAAAGCCTGCAACGTAACTACGTGAGCGGGATCGATCGGCTGCGGCTCGAGGGAGTCGCGCCAGGTCGAGCCATGGCAAGGAGAGAGTGTGGGAAGACGAACAAACTACAGCTTTGAAAAGCGACAAAAAGAGCTCAAGAAGAAGAAGAAGCAGGAAGCGAAAGCCGAGAAGAGGAGATTGAGGAAGGAGGCAAAGGTCCTAGCGGCTTCGGACGATCCGGGCGTCGTCGGGGATGCGGATGGGGGCTCGGGGTCCGAAGAAGACACTTCCTCCGACGATGATCAGGGCGGGGAGAGCGGCACCGATCGCGATTGAGGAAGATCGTGAACCGCAGCGCATCGTCGCGAGAGGTGGAGATGGACGCCGTCCTCAGAGCTCGCCTGACTTCGCTGCGCGAGGAAGGCCGTGCGATTTGGCACCGCTTCGACAGCGATGTGCGCCAGCTCCGATTCCACCCCTTCATCCCCTCTGACTACGAGCGCGTACTCCGAGCCCTACTGGCGCTGCGAGGGCCGGGCCTGCGGTTTCTGGAGTGGGGCTCGGCGACCGGCGTTGTCACCATCATGGCCGATCTTCTCGGCTTCGAAGCATACGGGATCGAGCTCGATCCCGATCTCGTCGATATCGCGCGTGGTTTGGCCGAGAGATCCGACTCGGATGCCCGCTTCGCCGTCGGCAGCTTCTTGCCCGACGGCTACGAGTGGATGTCCGACACGGGCGATGCGCGTCTCGGCACGATCGGTCGCGGCGCCTCGGGCTACCCCGAACTGGGGCGGTGCTTGGAAGACTTCGATCTGGTCTTCGCGTTCCCCTGGGACGGCGAAATGCCGATCATGCACGACCTCATGCGACGCCGAGGTGGGAGCGGGGCGAGCTTCCTCCTAAACCATGCCTCCGAGGGCATACAAGTGTATCGTCGCGGCAAGCGTTCGACGGCCGAAGAAGACTGGAATCTCGGGAACTGACGGTCGTCGACATGAGCGACCCCCGCTTGGCCGAGCTGGTTCGAATGCTCGATCCGGAGACCGGCTATCGGCTCTGGTTCGGTGGAGCCTCTCCGCTCGGATGCCTGCGTGGCGTATCGGCCGATGCGGCGGTCTGGA
>JAUVMT010000233.1 GCA_030600085.1 Gemmatimonadales bacterium
GATCCAAGGCCCATCCGCCCCTGGCGACACACGTGCGTGGTCCGATGCATCTTCGTATCTGTAGCTTTGATAGCCGCTTGCGCAGTAGCTCCGACGTTGCACGCTCAAGACGACGTCGATGTGCCCGAAGCCGGCGCGGTCCCCGAAGCCGGCGCGGTCCCCGAAGTCGGGGATTCTCCGGCGGCCGGTGATTCGTCGGAGGTGAGCGGAGAGCAGGCCGCTACGGCCGGCGACAACCAGCTTGACCAGGCCCAGGAGGATGAGCCCCCGCGCTACGACGCCTGGGGGGCCAGGCGGAACGTCGGACTGGCGGTCGGCCAGATGGCGGGGATCAACGCTCTGGTCTGGTTCTACAACGAGTACATCCGGCAGGGCGGCTTCACGCACGTCTCTCCGGCCAGCTTCTGGTCCAATTTCTCGTCTGGCTTTTTCTTCGATGACAACCACTTCTCCAACAACCTCTTCGCCCACCCGTATCACGGAAGCCTTTACTACAGCGCGGCACGCTCGAACGGCCTGAACTACTGGGAGTCGATGCCGTTCGCGCTCATGGGGAGCTTCTTCTGGGAGTGCTGCGGCGAGGTCCATCCGCCGGCTTTCAACGATTGGGTTGCCACGAGCATCGGCGGGATCGCGATCGGAGAGGTGCTCTACCGGGCCGGCTCGAGCTTCCTGGACAACGAGGCCACGGGCGCCGAGCGCGTCTTCAGGGAGATCGGGGGCTTCCTCGTAAACCCGGTGCGCGGGTTCAACCGCCTGGTCTCGGGCCGGGCCGCCCGGGTCCAACCGAACCCGAGCGATCCGTACGACCGGATCCCTCCCGACCTGAACAACTTCGTCAAGCTGGGCGTCCGCCTGATCGGGGACCGGACCACCACCGAGAGCTTCCAGACGGACACGGAGGAGCTGGACGGCTTCTTCGAGTTCAATCTGAACTTCGGCGATCCGTGGCGGAACACGCGCCGCAAGCCGTTCGACTTCTTCACCCTCGGCCTTCAGCTCAACTTCACGGACAAGGAGCTGATCGGCCGGCTCCAGATCTGGGGGAACCTCTACTCCACCGAGCTCAAGAAGTCGGAGAAGGTGCATCATGTCTTCGGCATCACGCAGAACTACGACTTCGTCAACAACAACGCGGTCGAGTTCGCCGGCCTGAGCTTCGGAGGCGCCCTGTTCTCGGAGTGGAAGCTCTCGGAGACGTGGGATCTTCGGACCCACCTGAACATCCACGGATACGCCCTGGGGGCGGTCAACTCGGAGTACGCGTTCCTGGCGGTGGTCCCCGACCGTGAGCGCCTCCGCGAGTACGACATGGGTCTCGGCGCCGGCGTGTGGGGCCGGGTCGCGTTCACCCACGGCGGAAGGGAGATCGCGACCGTTCGCTACCGCTTCGCCTATATGAACACGCTGAACGGATCGGCCGTGAACGCGGGCGACACGTACCACATCCTTCACTGGGGCGGCGTGCAGGGGATCCTCCCGATCGGTCGCTGGGGCATCGGCGTGGACGCGGCGGCCTACGTGCGGAGCAGCTTCTTCGAGCTGATCGGCTTCGACACCGTGAGACAGGACGTGGGCGAGGTTCGGTTGTTCGGCGTCTTCCAGACCTTCTAGGTTCTCGCGAGATCTTCCAGCAGATCGGCGGTAGCCTCGGCTCTCCCCCGCCAGAAGTCGGCGATCCGTGGTGCGAGTGGATCCGGGCGGGCGTGACGTACCGCCCAACCGGTGGCCTCCAGGCGCAGCCACTCCAGCGTGCCGGCCGGATCCTGCTCCAGCAGTCCCTTGAGGACGAACCTCCGCTCGCCGGCCCGGGTCCCGAGATCCAGCTCGCGTCCCGCCCGTCCCAGGTCGGCTCGGGTGATGATCATTCCCGTGCGGACGGGGCTCAACAGGGCGCCCACGAAGCCGTCGGGGTCCTCCTTTCGCGGATCCGAGAGGCCCGGCGCCTCTCTCAGGTGAAGCGCGAGTCGTTCCTGTGCGCCCAGCGCGACGACTTCCTCGCGGAGAGTGTCCTCCAGAAGCCTCGCCCAGCGTTGATAGAACGGGGGTCCGAGATCCATGACCTTGCTCAGGTAGGGTGGGACCCAGGAGAGTAGGTGCTCCCACAGAAACGCCTTCCGTGCCCGGCGCAACGCTCCGCTCGCGCGCGCCTCCTCGAGATCGGCTTCCTCCTGTGCGAGTCTCGCGTAGAAGGCGAGCATCACGGCCAGATGGTCCGGCTCGGCGGGCGGCTCCTGCCGCAGCGCGCGCCAGAAGCCGGCGATCCGGTCGCGAGCCTCTCCGCCGAGCATCCCTTCGGGTCCCAGGTAGACCGAGGCATACGGGATCAGCGGGAAGAGGAACAGCTCCGTGTAGTCGGCCTCGGGGGGAAGGGGTCCGAGATCGAGGAGGTCGGCCACCCGTTGGGCGGTGGACGACGGCGGCTCGACCAGGGTGCCAAGAGCTCGAAAGAGCTCGCCGAGTGCCGGGTCCGATCCGACCTGCGCCACTGTCGATCCGGGCTCCGACGGATCCCGCCGGCCGGTCACTCGGCCAGGGGACTTACCGGGAGTCGATACGCCTCCTTGGTGGGCTTGACCGGGCGGATCAGCCAGTACGGCCGCCGGTTGCCGTCCGGCGAGTGCTCCGAGGCCGGGCGCGTCTTGGCCAGCCACGCCTTGAACACGCGGTGGGACTCCTCCGTGTCCACGTGGATGTCGCCGTAGCGGTCGGCTGCTTTCGCCTTTCGCACACGGACCGCCTGGTGCCAGCAGTGCATGCCGGAGACGGGATCGGGGTGCACCGGAAACGTGAGGTTCTGGTGGACGCCGACTTCGGTCCACCAGATGCGCCCCGTGTCGGGATCCTCCGACTCGTAGGGTCGGGCTCCCTCCTCGAGGTCGATGCTCCAGCGGTCCTCCTCGTGCCGGAGCGCGACCGTTGCCATGAGCTGTCGCTGACCATGATCGGCGAGCTTCCAGCGCCCCATGTGGTGGCTGCAGGCCACGACCCCCGGCCGGATTCCCTCGGTGACCCAGGCCTTGAGCACGAAGTGTCCGATCTCCGTCTCCACGCGCACCAGATCTCCCGTACCCACGCCCACCCCCCTCGCGTCCTCGGGGTGGATCCACAGGGGGTTCGTGTGCGCGATCTCGTCCAGCCACTTCGAGTTGGCACTGCGCGTGTGGATCTGGACGGGCAGGCGGAAGGTCGAGATCAGGACCATCTGGTCCTCCGCCAAGGCGTCGGGGTGGACGTGGCTCCGGATGTACGTGGGCAGCGCGTACTCCGGCCATCCCCAGGAGGCGGCCGTCGAGGAGTAGAACTCGAGGCGACCGCTCGGTGTCGGAAAGCCTCGGAGGACCCGGCCGTCGACCCGCACCCCCGCTGGACGTCGGCCCTCTGGATCCGAATCGGGAGCGCCGGTCGGCACGATGTTGAGCGATGTCGGCGCCGGGGCTCGGGTGTAGACGCGGCCCCGGGGATCCTCGACCGGGTCCTCCAGCTCTTCGGCGCCGATCTCGGCCTCGTGCAGCTGGCCGATGTTCTTCGCCAGCTCGTAGGCCCCGTTCCTGAGCATGTACTGGAGCGGCGTAAGCCCGTCCGGCGCGGCCGCCGACGGAAGGC
>JAUVMT010000228.1 GCA_030600085.1 Gemmatimonadales bacterium
GTCTGGCACACCTTGCTCCCGACCTCGACGACGGACTGGTGGAGCTCCGGTTTCATCTGCTCGCGGAGAACGACCTGGTCCGAGTCCAGGATCTCGGTGATATAGGAGGCGAGCTCCCGCGTCTCGGGATCGATGACCTGGTACTCTTCCTCGATCCCGATCGTGAGCGACGGCGGCTTCATGCGATCACCGTATCTCGCCGCTCTGACGTCGGCAAGCGGCTTTGCCGCAGAGCGACCGGAGTCGAACTGACCCCTAGTGCGAGGGTCGGCGGCTGCTTCTACATTGAACCCGTTCCAGGCACCCCCGCTCGCCCGACTCCTGACCGGTTCGCGACGAACGGTGGCATTGGCGCTCGGTGTTTCCTCAAGGGAGGTGGTCATGAGAGTTCACAGGCTCTGGCTCGCGGGCCTGGCGGCCCTGCTCCTGCCGGCGGCTGCGGCGGCGCAGGAGGATGAGGGACCGCAGATGTTCTTCGTCCACCAGGAGGTGGTGAAGCCGTCGATGGTCGGCGAGTACGAAGCGGCGGCCGCCGATTGGACGAGGCTGATGGGCGGAAGCGACGCGGCGAAGGGGAAGATCGCGTACTCCGCGTACTCCGGTCCCCAGATCGGCTACGTCTACGTCGTTCCGATCGACGGCTTCAGCGATTTCTCGGAGATCGGCGACGCCTTCGATGCCGTGGCCGAAGAGGTCGGTGCGCCGTGGAAAGAGGCCGGAGATCGATCGAACACCGCGGCCGACCACTTCGAGAGCGGCTTCTACGTTCACCGGCCGGACCTCTCCTACGAGCCCGAGAATCCCCGGCTGGGTGACGACGAGGCCCAGATGGTGCACTGGGACTTCTGGTACACGCTGCCCGACAAGACCGAGGATCTCGAGGCTGTGGCGAAGGAGTTCGTGGAGCTTTACACGTCGAAGGGCCTCGACACCGGCTGGAACGTCTACCAGGCGATCACGGGGGGCGACCTCCCGCTTTACGTGGTGTCCGTCCAGGCTCGGGACGAAGCCGACTTCTACGCGAACGAGGCGCGGCTGAACGAGATCGTCGGCGCAGAGGCCGAGAAACTGGGGACAAAGGCGCTGAAGGCGGCGCGACGGGTCGAGCCGTTCATCGGCTGGTACCGGCCGGACCTCTCCTACCCGCAGCCGACGGAGATGGCGACGGAGGGTGGAGAGTGATGCTGGGCTGGCTGGCCGCGTTCTGTTTGTTCTGGCTGGTCGCGTCCCTCTACCTGGGCGGGCTGGATGTGGAGCTGGAGGGGGGCTCCGGCTTCCGTCAGGTCCTTGGGCTACTGGTCATGAACGTTCTCTTCCTGGCTGCCTGGCGGGCTCTCGCCGCCGCGATCGGCGGTCTCGGCGGCCTGCCGGGCGTGGTTCTGCCTTTCCTTCTCACCGTTCTCCTCCTGCCCGTACTCGCCAGAGCGGGCTTCGGGGCGCTGGGCGTGAAGGTCCGCCGAGGGGGCGGCGCCCACGCCCACTAGCGCGAACGGGCCGCAGGGGCCGGGGTTCGGCGGTCCCTAGCCGCCCGGCCCCGGCCCCTCGCCCCAGGGCGGGATGAAGTCCTCGGCCTCCACCCCGAGGCCGTCCGCGATTCGCGTCACGTAGTTGAAGTAGGCGATCACCTGGGTCGCGTCGTGGATCGCGGCGTCGTCGAGGCCGCGAGCCCGGAGTCGGTCCAGATCCGCGGGTGACATCTCCTGCTGGCGGTGCGTGAGCTTCTCGGCGTACTCGCACAGCGCCCGGTCGGCGGCGGAGAGATCCGCCTCCCGCCAGTTCCTGGCGACATCGTGCACGAACCTGTCTGCTTCCTCTTCGGTCTCGAACTGCCCGGCGACCTCGGCCCGGAGGTCGTGCGCGTGCGCCTGCGTTCAGTAGTGGCAGTCGACCTCGGCCGAGACGACCGTTCCCAACAGCTCGCGCTGCACGCGAGTGAGCGGCGAGCGCTTGAACATGACCGCTCCGTAGAAGGCGATGCTGTCTCTGAGTACCCTCGGGTTCAAGCTCATGATGTGGACGATCTTCCAGACCCGCCCCGCGCGCTCCACAGCCTTGTCGAACTCCTGCTTCAGAAGCCCGGTGGCCTCCTCGATCGGTATCTGACGGATCCAGGGCATCCCCTTCGCTTCCTTTCTTGGGACGTACGCAAGGCGGTCGTTTCAACGAAGATGTCTCGACCTGCCGAGCCGGCGCCAGTGCAAGTTGGTTGACTACTAGCACATACGTTATCATCCAAGCGTGGCGAACAAGACGTCCGACGCCGTGTGGGAGGAGCTTCCCCGAATCGTCGAGCCGGTCTTCGGCATCGACGAGCGGCCCGACAGCTGGTGGGAGACACTCCTTTACGGCTGGCAGCACACGCTCGTGGACGTCTCGCCCTTCGTCCTCCCGCTCGCGGTCGCCGCCGCGATCGGGATGTCTCCGGACGAGGAGGCCTCGCTCATCAACTTCGGCCTCTTCTCGATGGGCGTGGCGACCCTCATCCAGACGACCATCGGAAACCGCCTCCCGATCATCCAGGGGCCGTCTGCCACCCTGACCGGAACCCTGGCTCCGGTCGCCTCCCAGCTGGGCCCGGGGGCGATGTGGGGCGCCGCCTTCGGGGGAGGGGTGGCGGAGATGATCTTCGGTGCCACCCGCGCCCTGAGTCTGCTCCGACGGTTCTTCCCGCCCGCGGTGGCGGGGGTCGTGGTGCTCACGATCGCCCTCGCCCTCGGCCAGGTGGCCGTCCGCCTCACCGTCGGAGACGGCCGGCCCCTGAACTTCATGCTGGCCGGGACGGTGCTGGCTCTCGTGGCGCTCCTCCAGCTGCGTCTCAAGAACGCCCTCGGCGGCATCCTGTCACGCGGCGCGATCTTCATCGCGATCTGGGTGGTTGGGATCGGCCTCTCCGGCGTCCTGGGAGAGGTCGATTGGGCGCTCGTCGGCGGGAAGGAGTGGATCGCCTGGCCCAGCCTGTTTCCGTGGGGAGGCCCCGGCTCGGGCTGGAGCTTCGTCGGCGTGGCGTTTCTGGCGGTACTGGCCGGCTACTTCGGGTCGATGGTGGAGTCGCTGGCCGACTACGCGGCCACCTGCGCGGTCGCCGGAGAGCGCTACACGGTTCGCCACATGAACCGCGGCATCTTCGCCGAGGGCCTCGGCAGCGCGCTCGCGACGGTGCTCGGCGGATTGCCCTGCACGAGCTACACGCAGAACGTCGGTATCATCGCGGCGACCCGGGTGGCCAGCCTCACGGTCGTTCGGGTGGCGGCACTGATCCTCGCTCTGTATGGCCTCAGTCCCAAATTCGGAGCGCTCCTCGTGGCCATGCCGCGACCGGTTCTCGGTGGCGTGTTCGTGTTGGTGTGCGGGATGATTGCGGTTTCAGGGATCCGTCTCCTCGGCGCGGCGAAGGAGACGACGGCCAACTACCTCGTCATCGGCCTCACCCTCGTGCTCGCGATCGGGCTACCCACGTACGTGCGGTACGGTCTCGGTGAGCCGTGGCTGCAGGAACTGCCGCTGCTGCTCCAGCTCGTTCTCACCAATCCTGTCGTGCTGGCGGTGCTGGCGGCCGTGGGCCTCAACGCGCTCACGTCCTTGGCCGACGTGCCCGAAGGGGGAAGGCAAGCCGCCGCCGCGCCCGACGCGGATCGGCAAGCCGCGGAGGAGGCCGGGGACTAGGTGGCCAGCATTTCCTCGATCGCCGGACGGGGAAGGGCAC
>JAUVMT010000213.1 GCA_030600085.1 Gemmatimonadales bacterium
CGGGCGGGAGGTTCGGGAGCGAGAAGGAGCCGTCGCCTCGGCTCACGGCGAAATACGGGTGGTCAACCACGCCGACGTACGCGTTCATCCAGCCGTGGACGTCGCACTTCACCGGGATCATCACCTCGGCCATCCCGAAGTCGCGCGTCGTCTCCATCCCGGCCTGCGGCTGGCTGATGTTGAAGCCGCGGTTGATGCTCGGCTGGGAGTTTATGTTGTGGAGAATCGGATCGCTGTTCCGGATCATCAGGGGCTGGTCGACCTGAAGGCCCAGGATGTGCGGGTGGTAGCGGCAGTTCTCCTGGTCCAGCACCGCTGGCTCCGACGGAGCCGGGAAGCCGGCGCCGAGCCCCTCCTTCACGTAAACGAAGACGTTCCCAAGCTTCCCGTCGCTGCTCACAACTGCATGTTGAGTCAGCGCGCCGTCGCCGGGATATGCGTTGGCGCAGTCGGGCTCTTCGACCATGTCGATACGTTCCCCGGCGGGCGCCTCGCCTTCGAACGCGACGAGGCCGCTGATCGCTCCAGCCGTGGCCGGATCGACGACCGGCGCGGCCGTCTCACCGCCCGCATCCGCGGCTCCGTCTCCGGCTCCGGCATCGCCGCCACCTCCACCACACGCCCACACGAGGCCGGCGGCCGCGACCGTGGCCAACAGGCGAGTCTTCTCCAACATGGTGTGCCTCCTATCCCCGGTTGATGATGTCGTTCTGGCTATCCCCGATAACTCTTCTGAGCGCGCCTGACGGCGAACATCCCAAGCCCGCCAGTCACGAGAAAGGCGACCAACGGCGCCACGAAGACCGCGTTTGAAGTCGGTGGCTGAAGGCCGACGAAATACCAGGCGGAGATCGATCCCCGCGTGCCCGTTTCGCCGCTGCTCCCGTCCCAGGCGAAGAAGGCGATCGGGATCGGATCTCCCTCGCTGAACGAGAGCACGCCGTCGTCGTCGTCGGCCAGCGGTCGACGAAAGACGACACGCCACCGACCGGCCTCCCACTCCGCGCTTGCCGTGAGACCGGCGCCCGAATCTACGACCTCGGTGGTGCCAAGGCCCGTCGCCCGCCCCTCCACCGCCCCTCGTCTGCTGTGCCACAACCAGAGGTAGACAGGTTTTCGTCTGTCGCCCATAAGGAAATACGGGCGGGCGCGGCCATCCGGAGGGGTCATCGGAAACTGGACGCCCAGCAGGTCCGGAAGCGGCTCCGCAGGGATCGGCGCTCCATCCGAGTAGAGGGCCGCGGCGATCTTGTCCTGCCACTCTTGCCAACCGGGATCCGGACTGTTCGAAGGGTCGTTCCACTCGATCCGCAGGGCCAGCTCGGCCCCATCGTGGACGCCCTTCACCCAGACGCCGTCAACCGTCGGGGCGAACTGGCGCGGCGCTTGGACGATCTGGCCGACGAGCGGAAAATAGAAGCTCGGCAGATCGTCCCAGGCCGCATCGGCCGGGCCGCCCGGCAGCTGCTCGCGCCGCTCCACCCTCACGACCTCCTCGAGCTCCGGCGCCTTCGCGGGCCCGAGGCCGGCCACGTAGTGAGCGAGGTTCCAGAGATCTTCCTCGGTGACGACTCCCGCTTCGAGAGCGTCCTGGTTGGAGGGCATGGGAGTGCCATCCATGCCGGTGAGGAAGCGCGTGTGGATCGCGTCGGCACCCATCCCGCCGTTGAAGAGCCAGGGCTCGGAGAGGTCCGCGGCGCGGACCGGGAACCCCCTCCAATCCTCGAGCGTCGGCGCCGATCTCCCGTCTCCCCTTCCGTGCTCGCCGTGACACCGCGCACACTCGAGCGTGCCGTAGGCCTCTCGTCCGGCCCCGGCCCGATCGGCTCCACCCCCCGGATCCGCGGATCGCTGGAGCACCTCGGGCGTCTCCCGTTCGAAGAACGGCGAGAGGCTCTTGACGAAGGCAAGGACGTCCCGCTTTTCCTGGTCGCCCAGGTTGGGCCAACCCGGCATCGCCGTTCCCGGGAGGCCGTCCCGCATGACCCGCATCAGATCGTCGTCCGTCGGGAGCTCTCCGCTCGCGGTAGTCCGAATCTGGTAGCGCGCGCCCACGAAGTCCCGCGGTCTCGGCAGCATCCGCTCGGCAGCCGGGCCGTCTCCTCGACCCTCAGCGCCGTGACACTCCAGGCACCAGGCGCGATAGATCGCCTCTCCGCTCGCGGCATCCTGCGCGGGCGCCAGACGCACCGGCAGAAGCAGCGCCAGCAGCACCGCGATCCCCACCCCTACCCACCGAACCCGAGACGAACCGACCGACGGGAGGGCCACTGATCGGAGCGGGGCGGCACTGACCAGCCTGCCGACCATCAGTGCCCCTCCCCCTCACTGGATTCCTCCCACGTGCGCGGCGTCGAGCCGGAGCGCTCATAGATGAAGAGGGTCACGGCCCAGATCTCGTCGACCGTGAGGAGATCCTCCCACGCCGGCATCGCCGAGTTCCAGGGCGCTCCCTCGACGGGCAGCCCCCGCCCCCCCGTGGCGATCCGCCAGAAGACGTAGCTTTCGGTCAGCTGGCTGATCGTCCCGTTGTCCGTGAAGTTGGCCGGAACCGGGTTCAGAGCGTGCGCCGCCGGTCCTTCGCCGTCCAAACGGTCCCCGTGGCAGGGCATGCAGTTCTGGACGTACACGGTGGCTCCGACCGCGAGGTGCTCCTCGAACGACCCGTGCTCGCGCAGCGGGTTCTCCAGCCCCGTCAGAGAGATCGTCTCGCCCCGGAAGGTGATCTGGTTGGGGGGCGCCGGATGGATGGAGCGGAGCGAGGCCGGCGCTCCGACGTCGGCCCGAACGCGGCCGTAGGTCAGAAACCCGACTAGCAGCGGCAGCGCGACGAGCAGCACGACGCGGAGCGCCCGCTTGTCGGAATCCACCATCACCTGTCGCAGCGGTTCCTTGAACTTGGACCAGCGACCTTCATTCGTGCTCACGTAGAGGAGCAGGGCCACGACGACGGTGAGCATGTACTGGAGCAGCACGCTCGAGGGAACCGGCGCGCTGTGAACGCCGATCGCCGGCAGCACATAGCCGATGCCGAACTTGAAGAGGAGGTACGAGCCGACGAGCACGCCGAGCGCCTGCCAGAACGGGTGGCGAAGGTAGGAGCCCGCTCGACTCATCGCACAAGCTCCCTTCTCATCGGTCCCCCGCCAGGAAGCGGACGATCGTCTCGAGCTGCCCGGCAGAGAGCTGGTCGCCGAAGTTCATCGGCATCGTTCCGGCCACCTCCTCGAACCCCTCTGCCGTATCGGCGTTGGGCAGAAGGATCGAACGCCGGATGTATTCCGGGTCCAGCCGACCGGCCATCTCGTCCAACCTGGGGCCGAGCGCCACCCCCTCTTCGCCCAGCTGATGGCAGGCCAGGCAGATGCTCGCCCTCAAGAGCTCCACGGGATCCGTGACGGCCGTGTCGATCCCCGGGCCGCTCGCCCCGCCGGTCCCGCCGCCGCCGCCTGCATCGCCTCCCGCGCTCTCCGGCGGAATGTCAGCAGCCGTGACCGTGATCTCGCCTCCCTGACTCTGGAGGAAGGCCACCAGAGCCCAGATCTGGGACTCGGACAGGATACGTCTCATGTCGGTCATGATCGGCTGGAAGCCCTCGATCACGAAAACGCCCGGCTCGGTGAGGGACTCGTACAGGTACTCCTTGCAGCCGAGGCCTTCGCGGCGGGTCGCGCAGTTCGTTCCGGCCACGCCGAGAAGGTCGGGCGCCCGCGTGCCGAGTCCGTGGCAGGCCATACAGCCGCCGGCGCCCGCGTAGAGCTCCTCCCCGATCGTGGCCAGCTCCTCGGGCGTGACGTCGGCCCCGATCGTCGTCGCCTCGGGCACCTCCGATTCGACCTGCGGGATCATGTTGGCGACCGCCGTATAAACCGTCAGCGTGCCGATCACGATGAAGAGGATCGTCAGGTTGGTCCGAAGCATCCCTCTACTCCTCGGGCCCCATATAGTGGGCCGGCTCGGCGCCACCGGGGAGGTCTATCTCGGACGAAGAGCGGGCGCTAACCGGGCTGGTGGCTGGCTGCTCGGCCAGGCCTCCGAGCCAGAAGATGAAGGCTACGAGCGCGAAGAAGATGAGGACGCAGATGCTGATCATCGTGGCGGCCGGCCCGAGCGCGGGAGTGAACGCCTCGGGGCTGGTGTCGCGGATGACCTCGAAGA
>JAUVMT010000192.1 GCA_030600085.1 Gemmatimonadales bacterium
GGGGGTCGCCGCCCTGCTGGCCGGCCGGGTCCCGGCCGGCGAAGGGCCCGTCATCATCGTCATCTCGGGCGGGAACATCGGCTGGCGTCGTCTGCACGGCCTGCTCCTCGAGGACGGTGAGCTCACGACACCCGCCCAGGAAGGCTGAGCGGCGTGGCCCGGAACCGGACGCTGACGGCGGTGCCGGGCATCACGGTCGGACACGCGCAGGATGGAGGGGCGGAGACGGGCTGCACGGTGGCGCTCGGTCCTTTCGTCGCGGCCGTGGAGGTCCGAGGCTTGGCCACCGGGTCGCGCGAGCTGGATGCCCTGTCGCCTCTCCACCTCGTCCCACGGTGTGACGCCATCTTGCTGGCGGGAGGGTCGGCGTTCGGCCTCGCCGCCGCCGATGGCGTCTCCCGGTGGCTGGAGGAGCGCGGTCGCGGCTACGAGACCCGCGCGGCGGTCGTTCCCATCGTTCCGGCGGCCGTCATCTACGACCTCGCCATGGGCGATGCGTCGGTGAGGCCCGATCCGGAGATGGGCTACGCCGCCGCGGCCGTCGCCTCCGAGCGGCCGGTCGAGGAGGGACGCGTGGGCGTAGGGGCGGGTGCGAGCGTGGGCAAGCTGAGGCCCGAGGGGCTCGAGCCTGCCGGAGTGGGAAGCTGGTCCGAGGGCCACGGCGAGCACGTCGTCGCGGCTCTCGCCGTCGTCAACGCCTTCGGCGACGTCCTGGACGATCGGGGAAGGATCACCGCCGGATCGCGCGGCCCCGACGGAAGCTACCTGGACACCGCGCGAGCGATCCGCGATGGTCGGGTGCCGGATTGGCTCGTCCGGGCCGGCGAGAACACGACGCTGGCGATCGTCGCGACCGACGTCTCGCTGAGAAAGACCGAGCTGCAGATCGTGGCCCGGCAGGCGATGAACGCGGTCGTCCGCCGCATCTCTCCCGCCAGCACCTCGTTCGACGGCGACATCGTCTTCGCGGCCTCCACGGCGGAAAACGCCGGCTCTGGACCGGATCTGCCGCCGATCCAGCTTCTCTCGATCGCTTTGCAGGCTCAGCGGGCCCTGGAGCGAGCTCTCCAGCGAGCGGTTCGGAGGTGACGGCCCTGGTGCGCCTTCTTCTGCTCGATGTGGATGGAACGCTGATCGAGCCCCGCGGAGCGGGGCGCGTGGCCCTGCGCTCCGCCATGCTGGAGGTCTATGGGCAGACCGGCCCCATCGACGACCACGACTTTCGCGGCAAGACCGATCCCTGGATCGTTCGGGATCTTCTCCGGTGCTGCGCCTGGGCCGATGAGGAGATCGACGCGCGCCTGCACGAGGTCTGGGAACCCTATCTCAGGCACCTCGACGCCGCTCTCGAGACGGCAGTGACCCGGCCGACGCCCTGCCGCGGGGTGCCGGAGCTTCTGCGCAGGCTCTCGGGGGACGCTCGCTACGAGCTCGCCCTTCTGACCGGCAACGTGGAGGAGGGGGCGACGAGAAAGCTGCGTGCCGCGGGCATCTCTCATCGCTTCGACGTGGGGGCCTTCGGATCGGACTCGGAGTGCCGCGCCGATCTGCCGCCGATCGCCGTGGCGAGGGCGGCACGCCGGACGGGCCTGAGCCTACGTGCCGAGGACGCGATAGTCGTCGGGGACACGCCCGAGGATGTGCTCTGCGCACGCGCCAACGGTTCCCGAGTGGTCGCGGTTGCGACCGGTGGCTTCAGCGCCGACGATCTCAGGTCTCACGACCCGGATCGCGTGCTGGATGATCTGTCGGATTCCGACTCGGTCCTGGAAGCTCTCGACGACGTCGCCACGGGCGCTCGAAGGGTCAGGTGAAGCGCGAGTTCGAGCTCAAGGCGGCGCTGCCTGGCGGCGCGACGGGGTTCCGGGAGAGGCTTGCCGACGCCGGTTGGCGCCTGTCCTTCGAAGGCCTGATGTCGGACCGTAGGTTCGATACCCCGGGGCGATCGCTCGAGGGCCGGGATGAGGTCCTGCGCATCCGATGCATGACATCGGTCTCCGGCGAGAGCCGTACCCTGCTGGGATGGAAGGGGCCGGCGTCGGAGGAGCACGGGTACAAGGTGAGACCGGAGCTGGAGACAGTGGTCCAGGACACGGAGACCGCCGTCGCGATCCTGGAAAGTCTGGGATACTCCGAGGTCATCCTCGCCATCGACCGTCACGTGGCCGTGTACGAGAAGGGACGAGTGTCCGCCCGGATCGAGACCTATCCGGCCATGGATGTTCTCGTCGAGCTCGAGGGGGATCCGGATCGCATCGAGGCACGGTTCGCCGATCTGGGTCTGCCCCGAGAGGATTGGAAGCCGTGGCCGCTCGACGAGTTCGTTCGCAGGTACGAGGAGCGGACAGGCTCGGAGGCTCGTCTCTCCGGCGAGATCCCCGGTGGCTGAGTCAGCGACCTTCGCCGTCGACGCCTTCCTCGAGGGAGATCGTCTGCGTCGAGGAGTCCAGCTACAGGTCGAGGATGACCGGCTGTCGTACGACGACGTCGCACTGTCCCTCGACGAGGTGTTCTGGGTCTCCAGACGTGCCGGGCTCCTGCTCGTCTTCGCTCGCGGATACATCGCGGCCTTCCGAGCCTCGGACGACCGTCTGGACGACCTCAACCGGACGATCGACGCAAGGCTCGACGTGGAAGCGCTGCGAGCTGCGGCCCTGGAGCCGCTGGCCTGGGAGTCGGTCGTGTGCTCCGCCGGCGTCGCGATCACCGGCGCCGTGGAAGATGGCCAGACGCGGAACGGCGCTGCCAACGGCAGGCCCCTGAAGGGGCTCTTCGTGGCGGTCTTTACTCGGCAGGCGCTGCACCTCTTCGCGCGCGAAGAGGCGTTCCGCGTTCCCTGGCCGGTAGCCGTCGCGCGGGAGACGACGGGGGAGCCGCGCCAGGCACGGCCGGCGCTGGAGCTCGAGCGCGGCGACACGGCGCTGCGGATTCTGTACCTTCGGCCCGAGGAGATATCGGCGATCCTGGAGGTCGCTGAAGCGGCACCCCCGGAGCCGGCCGAGCGGGAGGAAGCGATCGAGATGTTCGCGCGTCGCGAGGTGGCCGGGCCGACTCCGGCTCGCCTGCCGGAGTTCACGACGTCGACCGAGACGATCCGCGAGCAGGCCAAGAAACAGGCGGCGACGATGTCTTCGGACCTCCGGATGAGGGTCGGCCTGCCGGACGACTTCTTTGCCGATCACCTTCAGGAGCTCGGCGAGACGGCGCTCGGCCCTCTGCTGTTTCGGAAATCGGCCGCGTCGCGCGCACGCAGCCTGGCCAAGGCCGTGGAAGCGATGGACGCCTCGGCGCTGCAGGACGACGCGCGCGCGGCCACGCTGAACTCCCTGGGACGGCTCACGGAGGCGTACGACCGGGAGCTGAGCCGACTGCTGCAGGGCAAGCGACGGGCGCAGAAGCTGGATGTGGAGCTGTCCATCTCCGAGGCCCTGCGCGATTCCCTACAGCGCCGCTTCCTCGCGCCGGTGCACAACCTGACGCCGCAGTTTCGGCGTCTGGAGCACGCACAGGCGGAGCTTCGCCTCCGGCTGGAGAGGTTGGAGGAGGGGCCGCCCGAGGCGGAGGAGTCGGAGCTGGATGAAGCGGCAGAGGAGTGGCACAGTGCGCTCGTCCTCGTCGACCTCGACTTCGCCACGGCCTGGCAGGAGCTGCTGCCGGAGATCGGCGTCGCGTGGTCGGAGAGCCTGCTGCCTGCCCTCGCCGAGGCGGCGGCGGCGCCCCAGCAGCGAGTGCCGGAATGGGTCAAGCTGTTGGTGATCGGGCTGATCACGATGATCATCGTCGCGACGGTGGTTCTGGTCCTGCTGGCGACGCGGAACGCGATGTAGGAGAATAGGTGGCGTCTCGGGCGACGTCCGGCCAGATGTGGCCGGCCGGCGGTCCCGCTTCATCGAGCAATCAGGAGTTGAACACAGACATGAGTAATCAGTCTCGGAATCGATCCGGCGGTCGATCCGGCCCCGGGCGCGTCTTCTACCTCGCCATCCTCGTGGTGGTCATCGGCGGAATCGCGGCGCTCTGGCTCGCACGCTCGGGTGACGCCGGCCCGACTGAGATCCCGGTCACGCTGGCCGAAACGGAAGCGGATGCCTCGGCCGGGGTGAGTGCGGGTCCGGAGGACGCGGCGGTGACCCTGGTCGAGTTCGCGGACTTCCAGTGTCCTGCCTGCGCGCGCTTCTACGGCTTCTCCGGCCGCCTCATCAAGCAGAACTACGTGGACGGCGGAGGGTCCGTGCGTTGGGTGTTCTACGACTATCCCCTGGAACAACACCCGAACGCGATACCGGCGGCGCTCGCCGGCCGCTGCGCCCGAGAGCAGGGCCGATTCTGGCAGATGCACGACCTGATGTTCGCGCGTCAGGCGCAGTGGTCGCCGAAGGACGATGCGCGAGGGGATTTCGAGGAGATGGCCGAGGAGCTCGGTCTCGATCGGGGCGCGTACCGGGAGTGCGTCCGCGACGGTCGTTACCTGGAGCAGATCTTCGCCTCCGCGAAGTACGGTCAGCGACTGGGGGTCAACTCCACGCCGACCCTCTTCGTCAACGGTCAGAGGGCTCCGCAGGATTACGAGCAGCTGGAACGGATGATCCTGGAGGCCGCCGCCGCGGCCGGAGCGGATGAAGGAGCAGCAGCGGAGGGTACGGACGCGGAGGGCTGACGCGGAGCGAGGGACGCCGTGAGGAGGTGAGAGGGATGTGGAAGCGGATGGCGATCGCGGTGCTGGCCCTTGTGGGCCTTCTGATGTCGGTCTACCTGCTGCTGTACAAGCTCGGCTTTTACGGGGAGCTGGTCTGCGGCACGGGCGCCTGCGAAGCGGTCCAGACCTCCGAGCACGCCATCCTTCTGGGCCTTCCCGTGGCGGGCTGGGGGGTCGCCTGGTACGCGGCCGTCTTCGTGCTCGCGTTTCTCTCCGTCCAGCAGGCCTACCAAGAAGCCA
>JAUVMT010000168.1 GCA_030600085.1 Gemmatimonadales bacterium
CGAGTCCAGGTGGTCGATCGACTCCAGCCCCGGCACGTTCGGGATCGCCGGCCTGAGGCCCGTGTTGATGAAGATCCGGTCCGCCGTCAGCCGCGTCGTGCCGCCGTCCTGAAATCGAACGTCCAGCTCATTCGGAGACGCGAAGCTCGCCTCACCCAGGATGAGATCCAGGCCCTCCGTTCTCTCGAGGCCGCGCCGGTTACCTTCACTGAAGCTGTCGGCGATTTGCTGTTTACGCTCGCGCACCACCGCCAGATCGACCGAGACGGGGCCGGTCAGCACCCCGTAGTCCGCCGCGCGGCGCGCCAGATAGGCGACCCGCGCGCTCGCCACCATCGTCTTCGTGGGCGAGCACCCTACGTTGACGCAGGTGCCTCCGACGCGGTCACGCTCGATGATCGCCACCGTACGGCCGGCTCCCGCGAACGCCCGGGCGAGCGGCTTGCCACCCTGTCCCGTGCCGATGATCACGGCGTCGTATCGCTCAGCCGTCGGCATCTGCCCGGCCCTTCGACACGAACATCTGCTGCACCTCGGGCTTGGTCACCTTTCCCATCGCGTTGCGCGGGAGCTCGACCACGGGCCGGAGATCGCGCGGCACCTTGTATGAGGCGAGCCGCTCTTCGGTCCATGCCTTGAGCTCCTCCAGCAGCTCCCCCGGTTCGCGCTCGTCGGCGGCCGCCGGAACGACGGCCACGCACACGCGCTCCCCCCACTCGGGATCCGGCACTCCGACGACCGCGCAGTCCGAGATCGCCGGGTGACCCCGCAGCACGTTCTCGATCTCGAGAGCCGAGACCTTGTAGCCGCCCGTCTTGATGATATCCACGGACGTCCGCCCGAGGATCCGGTAGTAACCGCCCTCGACCGCCGCCTCATCGCCGGTGTCGAACCAGGCATCCTGGTAGGCGGCCCGCGTCTCCTCGAGGCGCTTCCAGTACTCGAGAAACAGGCCCGGCCCCCGGACCTGGATCCGTCCCGGCTCTCCCTCCTCGGTGATCCGGCCACCCTCCTCGTCGACGAGCCGGACGCTGACGCCGGGCAGCGGCACCCCGACGTAGCCGGGTCGCCGCTCGCCGTCCAGGGGATTGGAGATCGCCATGCCGATCTCGGTCATGCCGTATCGCTCGAGCAGCTCGTGGCCCGTGATCTCCAGCCACTTCTCGAATGCGTGCGTCGGCAAAGCCGCGGAGCCCGAGACCATGAGACGAAGATCACGGGCTCCCCTCGACAGCGTCGCCCTCTCGCTCGCCCGCGTGTCCTCCCATCCGGCGATCAGCTTCACGTAGATGGTCGGTACGGCCATGAAGACGCTCACGTCGCCCGAAGAGAGGCGCTCCCAGACGACGGCGGGGTCGAAGCGCGGCAGCATCTCGCAGGTAGCGCCGGACCACAGGGCGCAGAGTAGCGCGTTCACGATCCCGTGCGTGTGATGAAGCGGCAGGACGTGGAGGATCCGATCTTCGGCCGTCCAGCCCCACGCCTCCACCAGCGTCTCGATCTGAGCCGTGAGGCTGCCGTGCGTGCTCACGACTCCCTTGGGGCGACCGGTGCTCCCGCTGGTGTAGAGGATCAGCGCGCGCCTGAAGGGCTCTACGTCGGGAAGCCTGCGGCGCCGTGCAGCGTCCCCTCGCTTGGCCTCCTTGGTGGGCAAAAAGCGGGCTCCCGCCGCCTCCACGGCCGTCCCCAAGGTCTCTCCGAAGAGGGCATCGCAGACAACCCGGCGGGCTCCGCTGTCCCGGACCATGTGCTCGAGCTCAGGACCCGGATGTTCCTGACAGAGGGGCACGGCGATGCCACCCGCCCGCCAGATTCCCCACAAAACGGAAGCGTAGTCAACGCCCGGCTGGACCATGAAGGCGACCGGCTCCTCCAGAAGGTCCGGCCGCTCGCCCAGCAGCGCGTCCGCCACCCTGGCCGAGGCACCCAGCAGATCGCCGTACGGGTGAGCACCGTGACGGTCGACGATCGCGACTCGGCCCTCAAACCTGCTCGCACTCCGCACCATCGCCAGGCTCGAGGTCGTGTAAAGGCTCTCTTTCATCGAGCTTCTCCCCTCGAACTCCCCTCAAGCACCTGTCAAACAGCCGACATCCGGCATTCTCACCGAGCTCCTATCCGACCGGCTCGCTCACGCTGGCGCATCGACGCTCCCAGAGCCACTGCGCTGCAGTCCTAGATAGACGAGAAACGACACGCTCGCGGCCGAGAACCACGCTCCCTGGAAGAGGAAAGCAAGACGCTCGTCGAGGGTTCCGATCAGAGCGACACCGATGCCGGCGACAAGGGCGATGATCGCCGATCGGTTGATCCCGCCCTGATACCAGTAGGGCCCCGCCTTCCGGTAGAGGCCGGCCAGGTCGAGTCGCGTCCTCCGAATCAGAAGGTAGTCGCACACGACCACGCCCCCTACGGCGCCGAGCAGTCCCGAGTAGCTGATGAGCCAGGTCTGGTACATGTCCAGAAGCTTCCAGGGAGCGATGGCGATCCCGATGAGCCCCGCGATCGTTCCGCCCATCCGGAAGCTTATCCGCCGTGGTGCCAGGTTGGCAAAGCTGTTGGCGGGTGCCACGATGTTGGCGGCGATGTTCGTGCTCAGCGTAGCGACGACGAGGAAGAACATCGCCCCGAGCCCGAGGAGCGGGCTGTTGGCCTCGGCCGTCACTCTGGCCAGGAGGTCGATCGGGTTCCAGATCGCTTCGCCGTAGATGACCAGGGTCGCGCTCGTCACCGCGACCCCCACGAAGGCGAAGAGCGGCATGGTCGTGAGAAGACCCAGCGCCTGTCCCGAGATCTGATCCTTCTGGCTCTTCGCATAGCGTGTGAAGTCCGGGATGTTCAGGGACAGCGTCGCCCAGTAGCCGACCATGGCCGTGAGCCACGGCACGAAAAGGACGAGCAGGAAGCGAGAGGTAGGAAGTGGTTCTTCGGCACGGATCAGCGCGTTCGACTCTCGCAGGATCGTGCCCAAGTCTCCCACGCGACCGACGGCCCAGACGAAAAGCGTCGCGCCCATCACCAGCAGGACCGGAGCCGCGAGGGCCTCCAGCCACTTGATGGACTCCGTCCCCGCCCAGACGAAGTACATGTTGATGAGCCAAAAAATCAAAAAGCTCAGATAGTGCGGAAGGCCGTACCCCATGAGCTCCCACGAGCCTCCCATCCGGGCCCACGTCGGCCACAGGGTGGACAGGAGAACGTGGATCGCCAGCCCCCCGATCCACGTCTGGATGCCGAACCAGCCGCATGCGACGATCGCGCGCAGCAACGAGGGCACGTGCGCCCCCCGGAGCCCGAAAGAAGCCCGCGCATACACCGGGAACGGGATCCCGTACCGGGTGCCCGCGTGGCCGTTGATCGCGAGGGGAACGAGCACGATGGCGTTGCCGAGCAGGATCGTCATCAGGCTCTGCCACCAGTTCATCCCGCTCTCGATCATGCTGGCCGCGAGCATGTAGGTCGGGATGCACACGCTCATGGCAACCCAGAGCGAGGCCAGGTTCCACCGGTTCCAGGAGCGCTCGCTTATCCGCGTCGGAGCCAGGTCGGCGTTGTTGAAGGGACCCGGAGGCAGCTCGCCCGCCAGCTCGACGAGACCCGCCTGTTCGACCTGGCCGAGCTCGCTCACCTCGAGCCGGAGGCTCGCTTCGCCGCTACCGCCAGGGCCTCGCGCGTGAGCACCTCGACGAGCCGGCTGCGATAGGCCGCCGACGCGTGCATGTCCTCCATCGGCTCGACCTCCCCCCCCGCGGTGCGCGCGGCGTCCTCGACAACCGTGGCGGTGGGCTTCTCTCCGATCAGGGCGGCTGCCGCGCGGGTGGCCAGAGCCGGGGCGCCCCCTACGCCCAGATAGGCGAGGCGAGCCTCCTGGATGCGCCCGTCGACGTCGAGGGTCAGCTTGGCCGCCAGCCCGGCCAGCGCGTAGTCGCCCCGACGGCGGGAGATCTCTCGAAACGCGCACCCCGTCCGCGAACGTGGGCCAGGCAAAGCGATCTCGATGAGGAGCTCGTCCGGCTCCAAGGTCGTGCCGAAGAGGCCGAGAAAGAACTCCTCCGCGCGGACCCAGCGCTCACCCTCCGGGCCGCGCAGCCGGCAACTCGCGTCCAGGGCGAGGAGGGCGGCGGGGATCTCCGAGGCCGGATCGGCGTGTACGGCGCTTCCGCCGAACGTCCCCCGGTTCCTGATCTGCGGATGGGCGATGTGAGGCATCATCTCGGTCAGTAGCGGCGCCAGCTCGGCCACCAGCTCGCTCCTCTCCACCGCCCTTTGCCGGGTCATGGCTCCGATCCGTACGCCGCCCGAGCCGGGTCCACCGTCCCGTCCCTCGTCCTCGTTGCGGCGAATGAACGCCAACTCGTCGATCCGGTTCAGGTCGACGAGGACGGCGGGCCTGGCGAGCCGGAAGTTCATGGCCGGGACGAGGCTCTGACCGCCGGCCAGTGCCTTGGCGTCCCAGCCGTGCTCACTTAGCAGGGCGAGCGCCTCCTCGACCGAATCGGGGGCGTGGTACTCGAAGGCCGCCGGCTTCACGCGCCCTTCTTCCCACCGCCGGCACGGGCCTTCTCGATGAGCGCGAAGAGACGGTTCGGGCTGAGGGGGATGTCGCGGACCTCGAGTCCCGGTGCCCACTCCTTCAGGGCGTCTTCCACCGCCTGAGCGAACAGCGCCGCCACGGGAATCGCCCCCGCTTCGCCCACGCCCTTGATCCCAAGGGGGTTGAGGGGCGATGGCGTCTCGATGTGCGCAGTCAGGATCGGCGGCACGTCGGTGGCCGTCGGCAGCAGGTAGTCCATGAAGGACGCGTTGTGAAGCTGGCCCTCGGAATCGCAGTCGAGCTCCTCGTAGAACGCGTTTCCGATCCCGTGAGCGACGCCGCCGTGGATCTGGCCCTCCACGATCAGCGGGTTGATGACCGTGCCGCAGTCGTGTACGACGACGTATCGCTCGATGTCGACCATCGCCGTCTCCGGGTCCACGCTCACGACCATCGCGTGGACTCCGCTCGCGGTGGCGCCACGCTTGGGGCCGAAGTAGGAAGTGGCCTCGAGGCCGGGCTCCGTTCCGGGCTCCACGGCGCCGCGCAGGGGATTCGAGCGGAGCGCGAGCTCGCCGAGCCCGATGGAGAGATCCGGCGCTCCCTGCACCCTCACCACACCCTCCGCGAGCTTCAGGTCCTCCTCCGCGACCTCCAGGATCTCGCTCGCCTTCCGAAGGATCTTCTCCCGGACGGCGACGGCCGCCGCGTGGCAGGCGTTTCCAGCGACCACCGCGCCGCGGCTGGCAAACGTGCCTGTTCCCCAGTGGAACTCGCGGGTATCGCCGGTCACGACCCGGACGTCGGTAACCTCCACACCGAGCTCATCGGCCACGATCTGGGCGAAGGACGTGAAGTGCCCCTGTCCCTGCGTGCCCACGCCGGTGACCAGGCAGACCTTTCCGCTCGCCTCGACGCGGACCCTGGCGCCTTCGTACGGCCCGATGCCCGTGCCCTCGATGTAGGAGACGATCCCGGTCCCCCTCAGGCGCTTTCGGCGGGACGGCCCGTCTCCGTCCGAAGCCGGGCCCCCTCCCTCCGGCTCGCGTGGGGCCGCACCTCCCGGCTCGTAGCCGATCAGCTCGATCGCCTTGTCCAGCGCCGGCTCGTAGTCGC
>JAUVMT010000145.1 GCA_030600085.1 Gemmatimonadales bacterium
GCTCACCTCCGATTCGTGGATTACCGTTACGAGTTCCTCCCGGGGAGGATCAGGGGTGCCGAGAAGCTGGGCGGGCGCCTCGAGTTCCGCATGCTACCAGGCGGGGCTTGGGTCGTAGACGAGTGGCATATCCGCATGCCGGTCACCGAGGTCACGTTGGAGGGCAACCCCCATCCGGTTCCGGGCAGCCTCCGCCGCCTGCGTGAGAAGCGGAAGCTGGTGGCCGTCAAGGAGGAGGGCGGGGCGGTCATCGGGATCTCCGACCCGGTCGGCCACTCCATCGGCCAGACGGGACGCGGCTCCCTCGTCGGCGTGGCGTTCGACAGCACTCAGAATGCGGCTCTCTCCTACGCGACCGTGGCGCTCCTGGGCACCAACTTCCGGACGACGACCGACGAACAGGGACAGTACTCGATGGAGTATCTTCCGCCCGGTGACTTCTTCGTCACGATCTCTCACCCGAGAGTGGGCATGCTTCGCCTCGGTTCGGCGCTCCGGCCCGTTCAGATACGGGAGGACGCTCGAGTCGAGGTCGACCTCGCCATTCCGTCGGCTCGGCGTCTGGCGCCGACCTTGTGCCCCGGGCAGGAGAGGGGCGAGGGCCTGGTTGTTGGCCTGGTCATAGATGCCCTGACCGGAGATCCGTTGCGGGACGCGACCGTGCGCCTCTCGACCCACCTTCGTGGCGTGATCGCGGGATCCGAGCTCGCCGAGCCGGACGCGGGCGTAGAGGAGATCCAGCTCGAGACGACCTCGGACCACAACGGCGGCTTTCTGTTTTGTAGAGTCCCGACCGGCATCAGACTTTACTCGGCGGCGAGCTTGGAGGATCAAGACGGGATCGGCGCCGAGGAAGTGTTTTATTTCACGGTCGCCGAAGATGAGATCCACGAAGCGATCTTCGAGGTAGCGACCCCGACCGAGAGCTTGAGCGGGTCCTGAGCCGAAGCTGCGAGTCGCCGATGTCCCGATCGCGTTGCCGTGCGGAGTCACGGCCTGTCCATCCAGTAGCGCTCCTCGGTTGCCTAGCCATCTTCTTCCACACCGTGCAGCTCGAAGCTCAGTCGGTCAGGGGAACGCTCGTCGAGGAAAGCTCGGGAATACCTATCGAAGGTGCCTTCGTTGTTCTCCTGGACCGGAGCGACTCCACTGTTGCGGGGACACTCACCAACGACGTGGGAGTCTTTCTGCTGCAGGCGCCGGCGGCAGGCCGCTATTCCGTAAGGGCGGAGCGAATCGGGTACGACAGCTTTTCCTCCCTTCCGTTGAGCCTGACGCTCGGCCCGCCACGCCAATACCGCCTGGAAATGCCGGTGCGCCCCGTCGAGCTGGCCACCCTCAGCGTCGAGAGCGAAAGACGATGCGAGAGTCGACCAGAGGATGGCCCACGGATGGCTCGGGTGTGGGAGGAAGCGAAGAAGGCTCTGACTACCGCGGTCTGGACCGAGGAGCAGCGTGCTTTCCGATTCACGACGCGCCTGCACCGCAGCACGCTCGACCCGCGAGGCCTCCGAGTCCTGGAGGAAGAAACGGAGATCCAGAGTGGTCTCGCGGTGAATCCGTTTCGGGCGCTGCCCGTGGAGGAGCTCGCCGCCTCCGGCTACACGCGACGCCTACCCTCGGACACGACCGAGTACTTTGCACCCGATGCGCAGGTCCTACTGTCGGATCTGTTCCTTGATGATCACTGCTTCCGGGTCGTGGAGGGCGGCGGCGAGACCGCTGGTATGATCGGACTGGGGTTCGAGCCGCTCCTAGAAACCGACCGGACAGACATAAGCGGCGTGCTGTGGCTCGATCGGTCGACCGCTCACCTTCAGTTCATCCAATATCGGTACGAAAACCTCCCGTCCGGTGTCGAGTCCGACGAGCTCGGCGGGCGCGTCGGCTTTCGCCGACTACCTGGCGGCGCTTGGATCGTCGATGACTGGCATATCCGCATGCCCGTGCTCGAGCAGGTCACGGTGGTGGAACGGACAGGCCCGGCGGTCCCCTACCCGACCAGAGCGCGCCGGAAGACCAGGCTTGGCGGGATCGTGGAACAGGGCGGGGAAGTCCTCATCGTAGCCGACGCGCAGGGACGGATCACCTTGGCGCCGGATGGGCTCACGCCGGGCCGTGGAGCGCTCTCGGGTCAAGTATTCGACAGCACCTCCAACGCACCGCTCGGCGGCGCTACGGTGTCCCTGCTCGGCACGAACCTGCGGACGACCTCTGACGCCGAGGGTCGATACTCGCTGGACAACCTTCCGGTCGGAGAATTCTACCTGACCTTCACGCATCGCAGGGCGGACGCGCTCCGGCTCGGATCCGTGCTGCAGCGAGCCGTCGTTCAGGAAGGCGAGGTCGCCCGGGTCGATCTCGCCGTCCCGCCCGCCTCGACTTTGATCCCGGCTCTCTGTCCCGCGGCCGAGGGCGCGTCTAGAGAAACCACAGAGTCGGTGATCGCAGGCACGGTCGTGGAGGTGGGTAGTGGTCTGCCCGTGGAGGGCGCGATCGTCCACCTCTCCACACACGTCCTCGGTGTGCTGGAAGCTCCACTGGATCTCGAGACGCTGTCCGCATGGAGGGTCGCGGGAGTCTCCGTCCCCGAGTCGCTCTCACGGTTCGAGACGGTGGCGGACCAAAACGGGAGCTTTCTGTTTTGCGGGATCCCGGCAGGTCTGCGGTTGTATGCCAAGGCGATCGATCCCTCACCAGAGCGAGGTCGCTGGAGCAACGTGGCTTATTTCACCACTCATCGAGGAATCCACACGGCGAAGCTCGTGATGGCGCCGCGACCCGAAGACTCGGAAGGCTCCTAGCGAAGATGTGTGGCCGCTTCACGCTCACGACTCAAGCAGCGGAGGTCGCGCGCCTCTTCGAGGTGGACTACTTCGAACCAGACGCGCTCTCACCCCGATACAACGTGGCGCCGACCCAGGGAATTCCGGTCATCCGTTACGACGAGCGGCGAGGAGGCCGGGAGCTGGCGCTGCTCAGGTGGGGACTGATGCCGTACTGGGTCGACGAGCCATCCTCCTGGCCGACGTTGATCAACGCGAGAGCGGAGACGGCGCACACCAAGCCCTCCTTCCAAGACGCATTCGCGGACCGTCGTTGTCTCGTGGTCGCCGACGGATTCTACGAATGGAGGCGCGAGAGCGGTCGGAGGCAGCCCTTCTACCTCCAACGCCCGGATGGACTTCCGTTCTGCTTCGCGGGCCTGTGGGAGCATTGGGAGCGCGCGGGAGAAACCATCGAATCCTGTACTATCCTGACGACCGATGCGAATGGCCTGGTGGCTCCCCTGCACGAGCGGATGCCGGTCATCGTCTCGCCCGAGGACCATCGCCTCTGGCTGGACCCCGGAGTTCGCCGGCACGAGGATCTCGAGAAGCTCCTCAAACCGCTGCCAGATGACGAGCTAATCGCATTACCGGTATCAAGTTACGTCAACCGCACGGACCACGACGACATCCGGTGCATCGAGGCGATCACACCGTGACCACCGGGAATCGCCCGTCAGTCAGCGGCAGACCGGGACGCCGAGTCCTGACGGAACCTGAACGCCAGCCCGGGATCGTGTCAGCCTCGCCACAGATGCCCTCGGGGGCTTTCCGGACCGGCGACGAACAACCTGGCTCGCTTCAGTAGTTGGCCTCGTAACAAAGGACGACAAATAGACTTACAGTGTGTTGACAGCGAGGCGGTGGCGCATGCCGGTCGAGGGCCTGCTTCTTGTACCGGTGCTTTGGGGGCGCGCTCCCCATATGTGGTCGCCGCGGGGGGTCACGAGCGGTAGCCGGTTCTGGAAGGTCAGCGGTTCGGAAGGCAGTGAGTCTTAGTCTCTCCATAAACGATCGGTGCGTCGCCTGCATGGCATGTGTAAGAGCATGCCCGGTCGAGGCGATCTCGGTGCGAGGAAGCGATCTTGAGATCGTCGACGCTACCTGCACGGAGTGCGGCCTCTGCGTGCCGGCCTGCCCCCACGACGCGATCGATCTGGTCGGGGATACGAGGAGCATCGAGGGCGCCATCGAGAGCGGTCGCGCCCTTCTCATCCTCCCCTCCGAAGCGATCGTCGGCTTCTATCCGGCGACTCCCGAACAGCTGGTCAACGCCTGCCTCGCCGCGGGCTTTCGCTCCCTCTTCTTCGACAACCTCGGCGACGAGTTGGTCGCCGCCGAGTACCTTCGGCTCTGGAAGGAGGACGAGGGGCCGAGTACGTGGATTCGCTCGACGAGTCCGATTGTCGTCGATTATGTGCGGGCGAAATATCCGGAGCTCGTGCCCTACCTGGCCCCCGTCGTCACGCCAACGATCGCCCTGGCCCGATTCCTTCGACACGCCTTCGTAGACTCGCCTATCGTGTACGCTGGTGTGCATTCGGCGGGACCGCAGGGGGCCGACGAGGTCGATGCCTCGCTGTCCCTGGCCGAGCTCGGCCATTTGCTCGAGGAGCGAGACGCGACGCCTACCGACCAGCCCCAGACCCTTAATGTCGTTCCACCGGAGACCCGGCGTTACCTGTCCGCGCCGGGTGGATTGCCACGCGCGATGCTGGATGAACAGCGCCTCTCATCGCGCGGTCTGATGAAGCTCCGGGGCCTCCATTCGCTCGAGGCCGTCGCCTGGGCGATCAAGGAAGGTAAGGTTTTGGGCTTTATCGACATCCTTCCTTTTGAAGGAGCTCTCGACCATCCCGCCTTGGGCCCGCACGACCAGCTCTACTGGCGCCGAGGCATCGTCGAGCTCGCCGAGCGAAACAGGGCGCTCCAGCCAGTCATCGAGCGGCCCGGAGGTGTAGATCTTCATGCGACTTATGAGCCAAGAGCACCGCTACCCGTTGTTCACGAAGCCGACGTTGAGGCGGTTCTGGATCAGATCGGAACGGCTCCTGGTGGCGAGCCCTGGGATTGCGGCGCTTGCGGCCATATGACTTGCGCGGCGTTCGCCGAGGCCGTCGCTCGGGAACGCGCCACACTCACGATCTGCCCGTACTACATGACTCGTCAATACGAGGACGTTGCGCGCGATGCCGCACATGATGCTCTCACCGATTTGTACAGCTATCGCGCCTTGCAGGACCGGCTCGGAGAAGAGGTGGCGCGGGCCAATCGCACCGGCTCCACGCTCGCGATGCTCTTCCTGGACCTCGACGGCTTCAAGGAGGCAAATGACCACTACGGGCACCAAGCCGGCAACGACGTGCTCCGCTCCGTGGCCGACTCCATCCGAGAGACCATCCGGTCGACGGACGTCGCGGCTCGCTTCGGAGGCGACGAGTTTGTCGTGCTCCTCGTGAACGCCGAGCTCGAAGGCGTCGAGCGCGTGGCCGACGAGATCCGTGACCGAATTTCCAGGATCGCCCTACCGGCGCCGAACGGCACCGTGGGAGTTACGGTAAGTGTTGGGATCGCGTATCATATCGGGGCTCGCGACACCGTGTTGGCCGCCGACGATCTGCTCGCCGAGGCCGATGCAGCCGTCTACATCGCGAAGGCCCAGGGTGGCAACAGGATCCATCCGGTCCGCAGAGGGGAGTACGCTCGATGACGCCTGATGGCCCAGAGGCTATGGAAGAAGTAACCGGTCTCGATCCGTGGGGACTGCGGCGAATCGAGCACCTTCTCTCCGGCCTCGAGGGCGTGGACGCGATCAAGCTCGTACCGGACGGAAGAGGGGGGATCGAGGAGATTCACGTGCTCTCGAGCTCCGGCCCCGGTGCGAAGCAGATCGTTCGCAATATAGAATCCGCGCTCATGGCCGAGTTCAGCGTAGAGATCGACCACAGGAAGATCTCCGTGGCGCAGATGCAAGAGCCCGACATTTCTCGGGCCGAGCCACAGCCGGTTCATTCACCCGCCGCGGCCGTTGCCGAGACGGGTGGCAGAGAGGTGTTACTCGAAACCTTCGATATCGAGCGACGGGGCGGGCAGGCGATCTGCCGCGTCAAGCTCCACAAGGGGGAATCAGAGCATGTCGGCGAGGCGGAAGGCGCGGACTATGCACCTGTACGCCTCGAGGTAGCAGCCAGCGCCGTGCTACGGGCCCTGGAAAAAGCGTACGAAGCCAGGGTGCGATTCGTCATTTCGGACGTGTCGAGCACACAGGTTGCCGGTCAACCTCTTGTGATCGCTCTTGTTAGGGCGTTCGCAGGCAGGCGGTCGATCACCTTGCCCGGCGTGAGCCAAGTGCACGATTCGCTGGAAGAAGCGGCGATACTGGCGTGCCTGGACGCGACCAACCGGTGGGTTGGGGCGTCCCGCTAAGGCTTTCTGCGCCGGTGTTAACGCAGTTTGCCTTGCGCCGGCGGGTCCTGAGAC
>JAUVMT010000084.1 GCA_030600085.1 Gemmatimonadales bacterium
CTCGCTCAGGCTGGAGCGCCGCCACCCGCTCGAACGCCCTCAGGGCCGCACGCGTGTTGCCCTCCCTGAGGAGGGCGATCCCGTAGTCGTTGTATCGGGCCCACTCGGACGGCTCCGTCGCCTCGATGGGTCGGGTGGTCGGGGCCTCCAGCAAGACGACGCGGAGTTCCACCTCATCGGAGGCGATCTCGGTGATCGGAAGGTCCGGGACATCCCTGAACCGCTTGAACCCCTCCGGATTCTCGTCGAACGCGAACTCCGTGTACCGCCGATTGAACTTGCGCCACAGGAGCCTCGCCCGCAGGGTCAGCTTCTTCCCCGCCATCTCCGCCGGTACCGCGAGTTCGAAGTGGCCGACGTCGGCCGTTCCGGGCCCGATGACGTTGGCGGCGGCGGTGACGTGGATGTCGGGCGCGTTGCGTCGGTCGATCGGGTTCCCGCGACGGTCCAGAATGACCGACTTGTAGACGTGCGCCATCGGATCGAGGTGGCCGTCCTCGCCCACCGCGCCGCTGATGGCCAGCACGTTGCCCTCCCCGTCCAGCAGACCGAACTCGAGCCACCCTTCGTTGGAGTCGTTGGTTCCGCCGGGGAAGGTGTGCCCCACACCCTTGTTGCGCACAACCACGTCCACGGTGACCCGTTCGCTGGGGAGAAGCACCGGCGCGCCCCGATCGACGGACATCGCGGATTCCCCCGTGCGCGCCGTCCTGAGCGCGAAGATGTCCACGCTCAGCTTCTCATCCCGCAGGAAGGCCTCGATCCGTCGGATCGTCTCCTCGTCCCCCCGGACGAAAGGAAGCGCCGTGTTCACGGCGAGGAAGCGGTGCGAGCGCACCATGCCGCGCTTGGCGGACACGTCCCCCCGGGGTGCCGGCTCTAGCGGCATATGGCAGTCCTGGCAGACGCGCCTCTCGTCCGGCAGGTAGAAGGTTCGCGAGGCGTTCAGTGATACGCCGCTGTCGTGCCAGTTGTCGAACTCGTCCTGCCCCCGGAGCCAGCGGTAGTTGTTGACCGGCTCGGTCAGGCTAACCTTGTGGCACGCGGCACAGAACTCGGGCTCGCGGAAGAAGGGCTTCAACAGCTGCCGCTTGTGCACCGTCGGCTTCGCCTTGAGCGCGGCGTCGTGCAAGAACGCTCCCCACGTTCCCGTTTCCGCGCCGGCGAACAGGTAGGGGTCCTCCTGCTCGTCGGCAATGTTATAGTTCCCGTTGCCGGTCCGGTCGTGAATGTGGTCGATGGCGTGGCACGCCAGGCAGGTGAGGCCGGCCTGCGCCTCCACGCTGCCACGGTCGATCTCCCCGTCCATCTGGCCGGCGAGCATCAACGCCGGATCGTGACATCCGCTGCAGAACTTGCTCTTCACCCGCCCCACTCCGTCCGCCGGGACCGAGAACCGCCGCATGTGCGTCTCCACCGACGCGTTCGGGACAGTGGCGTTCCTGCGCATGTCGTCGACCGTCGCCTCGTAGAAGGGGTTGTTGAAGGAAGCGAAGCGGTGGGCCGATGCCGCCCACTGGTCGACGACGTCCGGGTGGCACCGGATGCACGTCTCCGCGCCGATCGGGGTCTCGATCACGAAACCGTGACGCCCGACCTCGCGCGCGATTTCGTCGGGTAACGACGCCGGATCGTCGCGCGTAATGATCCTGACCGGCAGGTAGCCGCCGGAGGTGGTGGTAGCGGGCGAGGGGAAGAAGGGGCTCTCCGGCGGAACGAAGCCTCGGGCGACAAAGGCGCCGTGCGCGAACTCGGCTACGTCGCGAGACCTGGCGCCCGGCCCGGATCCCAGTCCCCGCTCTAGCGCAGCCTGCGCCTCGACCGTCAGCTCGATACCTCGGTTGGTGAAGCCGTGCGCGACTACGAGGAGCGCGGCCCCCGCCGCCACGCCGAGTCCGAAGCGGCGGAACGCCGCGCCGGGCGGTCTGGCGTAGCTCACCAGGCGGTGCACGACGTAGCCGATCGTGACCAGGGCCCCGCAGATGACGTGTGCCCACCAGGCCCACCTGTTGTCACGGCTGGCCGCCGCGGTCAGGATGAAGAGCCCCGTGACGACCAGGGTGAGGCCCACCAGTACGTAGAGGATCCCGGACAGCACCGATGCCCTGTGACGGCGTTTCCACACCTTCGGCAGATGCGCGCTGAAGAAGGTGAGCATCAACACCGCGAGCAGCAGCCCCACCCCGGTGTGCGTCAGCACCATGCTCTGGAAGAGCTTGGGCAAGGACGTCTCGCCCACGGCGAAGAAACCCCAGTCCAGCGCGTCCGCCAGCCGGTTGATTAGGAGGTAGACCGTGTTGGTCAGCATGAAGGCCGCAAGGACCAGGGCAACGGCCAGCAGCCCTCTGAGGCTGCGGGGCAGCAGGGAAGGAAGGATGGGCCTCCGCTCGGCGCGCGCTTCCTGGCTCATGGGCGGAAGAGGACTGGGGAACGTAAGAACGATTCTCGCTTCGGCCTATTGGTACATGCGCGCCGGGACGAAGTTCACCGGTGCTCGCGGATCCGCCGGCCCGCAGAAGGAACGAGGCGGATCGCTTCGGCCTCGGTTCGCTGCACGTCTATCTCAAGCGGCTCTCGCAATAGACCGAGGTTGACAAAGACGGGCGGTTCCTTCCGTCGGGGGTCGCCCTCTCGCTGCCTGCAGCGGCAGCGAACTCAAGCCTACCTGCTAGAAACCCGCTTCGGCGTAGCCGACCTCCACGCTCCTGATCTCGTCCTCGTAGTGCCGCATCCATACGGGGCGAACAGTAGATTCCACGTGCTGCCTTGCCTTATGCTTGGAAACGACGCGGACCCGACTCCGCCGCTTGTGAGGTATCCGCTATGTCCCGACACGGTCGCGCCTCAAGGCCAGCAGCCTGTGGTCTCTTCCCGAGCGGCCTGTTCTCGCACCCGATCCCGGTACTCGGCCTGTTGGTCGTGGCGAGTTCCGTGCTCGTTGGCTGTGGGGACGGCCCGACGGGCGGAGGTGCGCTCCCACCCCCAGCAGCCCCGCCACCTCCACCGCCACCATCGCCGCCTTCGTCAGATATGATTGCCTTTCACTCGGACCGGGACGGCAACTTCGAGATCTACGTCATGAACGCCGATGGCTCGAACCCCACGCGGCTCACTGACAACCCGGCAGAGGACATATTGCCAGCGTGGTCGCCCGACGGCACGAAGATCGCCTTTCAATCGCGACGGGGGGACATCGTCCCCGAGATCTACGTGATGAACGCCGACGGCACGGGTCTCGTCAACCTCACTAACAACCCGGCGTTCGACGCACTTCCAGCGTGGTCGCCCGACGGCACGCAGATCGCCTTTTTCTCGGACCGCGACGGCAACGGTGAGATCTACGTGATGAACGCCGACGGTACGAACCCCACGCGACTCACCAGCGACCCGGCGTTCGACTTAGCTGGGTCGTGGTCGCCCGACGGCACGAAGATCGCCTTCGATACCGACCGGGACGGCAACTTCGAGATCTACGTCATGAACGCCGATGGCTCGAACCCCACGCGGCTCACTGACAACCCGGCAGAGGACATATTGCCCGTGTGGTCGCCTGACGGCACGCAGATCGCCTTCGATACCGACCGCGACGGCAACGGCGAGATCTATGCGATGAACGCCAACGGTACGGGTCCCGTAAACCTCACGAACAACCCGGCGGGCGACGCACGTCCAGCGTGGTCGCCCGACGGCACGCAGATCGCCTTTACCACGAACCGCGACGGCAACTCCGAGATCTACGTGATGAACGCCGACGGTACGGGTCCCGTAAACCTCACCAGCGACCCGGCGTTCGACGCATCGTGCTCGTGGAGCCCGTGAGGGTCAGTCGACGACAACGAGAGAGCCGATGACCCGACCAGCAAGTCGGCGGTCGCTCAACTTCGATAACAACTGCAAGTGAACGCATAGCTACGGACAGGGCCGTAGGGCGTGAACGGCAAGCTCGCTGTTAGCCTTCGCACAGATCCATGGCGCGTGTGCGGCACGGTACTGTCATCTCGGCCCGTCGGCACCTTGCTGACGTCGATGCGGCCCCATAGCTATCGCTGGGATGATGGCAACGACTGATCCTTTGCGTCGACGCACCCTCGATCATCACACCCCGGCTCAGGGCCTGCCGGCGTTCCCGCTGTCCATAGCTGCTGTCCATAGCTAAGGCGCCCCCCCCTACTACCTCGACATGGTCGGGCAAGGAGATGAAGCAGATGTTCAGCGAATTTTCTCGCAGGGAGTTCCTGCAGACCGGAGCGATGGCGACGGGCGGACTGCTCGCAACGAGAGGCATCACGCTCGAAACCGAGGCCCTCGCAGCGATGTCGAGACCCATCGCTCCGAGTGACACCGTGCGCTTCGGTATCATCGGCGTCGGCATGCAGGGCTCGGGCCTGCTTTCAGACGCTCTCGGCCTCCCGGGGGTCGAGTGCGTCGCCGCCTCGGATCTGTACGATGGCCATCACACGTTGGCCAGGGAGATGGCCGGCGACGCCAGCTTGCCGACGACGCGCCGTTATCAGGATCTGCTCGATCGCAGCGACATCGACTGTGTCATCGTCGCCGTGCCCGACCACCACCACCGACAGATCGTGGTCGATGCGGTCCAGGCAGGCAAAGACGTCTACTGCGAGAAGCCGATGTCTCACACGGCGTCGGAAGGATTCGAAATGGTCGAGGCGGCCAACTCGTCTGGCCGGATCGTGCAGGTGGGATCACAGAGGACCAGCTCCGCCCTGTGCGCCAAGGCAAGAGACCTTTATCTGAGCGGAGTCATCGGCGAGGTGTCGATGGTGGAATTGTCGCTGGGTCGCAACACGCCAACCGGCGCCTGGCAGTATCCTCCTCCGCCCGACCTGTCGCCGTCGAACCTGGATTGGCAGGCCTGGCTGGGAACGGCCCCGAAGATTCCCTTCAACGCCGACCATTTCGCGCGCTGGCGCTGCTGGAAGGAATACGGCACGGGCGTGGCGGGAGACCTCATGGTTCACCTCATCAGCGGCATGATGTACACGCTCGGCTGGAATGAACCACCGCGTACCGCACAATCTCTAGGGGGCATCTATCGGTGGAAGGACGGACGTAACATGCCCGACCTCCACGCGGCATTGTTCGACTACGGCGACGTTCCCGTCTACGTACGACTCGGGCTTGGCACGGCTACTCCCGAGCTCGCTCGATTCATGGGGCCAGAAGGCTTTCTCGAGGCGACCGGGGAAACGCTGACGCACTCCCCTCAGACCGGCCGCGACAGTTACCCGAGTTACTACACAAACAGCTTCCCTCGGACGATGAGGGAAGAGTACCGTGCCAGCTGGCACGCCGAGAACGATCCGACACCGGGCAGCGAGCCGGTCGCCGGCAGCACGGTGTACACCGGACACGACTGGGACGACGTAATCCCGCACTTGTGGAGTTTCTTCGAGGCCGTCAGGAGTCGCGAACCCGTCGTTCAGGACGCCGTGTTCGGCAACCACGCCGCCATCGCATGCCACATGGCGAACGAATCCTTCTTCCGAGAATCGCCCGTGCGGTGGGACGATCAAGCGAGGACCATAAAGAGCTGACGTCAAAGAAGGCCGACGTCAAAGGAGACGGACTGCCATGGAAGGACGTGTCAGGGTCGGTATCGTCGGCTCACAATTCATCTCGAGCATTCACGCCGACGCCCTGCAACGATGCGCGGCTGCAGAACTGTTCGCCGTTGCGTCACCGACAGACGATCACTCTCGGCGCTTAGCTGAGCGGCATCACATCCCACACCATTTGACCGACTATCGCATGATGCTCGAGATGGATGAGATAGACATGATCGTCGTCGGCGCGCCCAACGACCTGCACTGCTCCATCACCGTCGATGCCGCGCGGGCGGGCAAGCATGTCGTGTGCGAGAAACCGCTCTGCCTGAATCTGGCGGAAGCCGATCGCATGATCGAGGCGTGCCACAAGGCCGGCGTGAAGCTTATGTATGCGGAAGAGCTTTGCTTCGCACCCAAGTACGTTCGCCTGAAAGAGCTGCTGGACAGTGGTGCACTTGGAAAACCGGTCTTGATCAAGCAGTCCGAGAAGCACGACGGGCCTCACGCCGAACACTTCTGGGACGTCAGCCGATCGGGTGGTGGTGTCACGATGGACATGGGCTGTCACGCGATCGAGTTTTTCCGCTGGATGCTGGACACACCCGCGATTACATCCGTCTACGCGCAGATGGGCACCTACGTGCACACGGACAGGACGCTGGGTGACGACAACGCCGTGCTGATCCTCGAGTTCGAGGGCAACGTGATCGCGGTTGCCGAGGAGAGCTGGAGCAAGCTCGGTGGCATGGACGACCGGGCTGAGGTCCATGGATCCAGCGGCGTCGCGTACGCCGACCTCCTGCACGGGAACGCCATTGAGACGTACAGCACTGCCGGCTACGACTATGCCGTCGAGAAGGCAGGTACCACTGCAGGCTGGTCATTCACGATCTATGAGGAGGTGTGGAATTACGGCTTCCCACAGGAGCTCGATCACTTCGTGGCCTGCGTCCGAGACGACAGGCAACCGCTAGTTACGGGAGAGGACGGGCGCGCGGTGCTCGAAGCCATCTTCGCCGCCTACGAATCGGCACGTACTGGACGCAAGGTTAACCTGCCGTTCAAAACGGATGCGGCCAAACCTCACGACTTGTGGCGCCCGGACGAGTAGTAGTCGCGGCGCAGAAGCCGAGATGCTGCACCCTCGTCAAGAATGGCGATCATATCTGGATGAAGCTGCAAGGCGGAAGCTGGAACCTGTGCCGTGATCGGTCCCTCGATCATGTCGCGTATCGTGAGCGCCTTCTCTTCACCCAAAGCGAGGAGCAGGCAGGATCTTGCCTCGAGGATAGTCCCCACTCCCATGGTGATCGCCAGGCGCGGTATCTCATCAGGGTCCTCGAATGATGGTGCGTTTGCCTCGAGCGTCTCTCGGGTGAGTGTCTTGACGCGGGTGCGACTGCCGAGCGACGAACCCGGCTCGTTGAATCCGATGTGGCCATTGGATCCGATTCCGAGGATTTGCAGGTCGATTCCCCCAGCCTCGCGGATGGCAGCCTCGTAGGACTCACACGCGACTAGAAGATCCTCGGCTCTGCCATCCAGCACGCGGGCATTCGCCGGATCTATGTCAACGTGGTCGAAGAGATTCCGGCGCATGTAGGCCGTGAAGTTCGCGCGATGGTGGCGCGGGAGTCCGATGTACTCGTCCAGGCTGAAAGTGACCACACGCGAAAAGGTGAGCCCCTCCTCGCGGTGTCTCCGAACGAGTTCGCCGTAGAAGGCGAGCGGTGTCGTGCCGGTCGGAAGGCCAAGAACGCATGCGGGCGATCGGCGGATGAGGTCAGCGACACGCGTCGCCGCTCGGACGGCGACAGCCGCGGCATCGGGCTCGATGATGATTCGCATCCGGCCTCCAAATGGTACTCTACTCGTAGGCGTCGATCACGCCGAGCCTCACCTCGGCGGCTAGGCCGCCGGCTCACTTAGGTCTCGAGTTGGCTCAGATAGCGGAAGCTCGACTCCACGGACTGGAAGGGCTTTCCCGGGTGATCGTGTTCGACGAAGTAGTGGCGGATCCCGGCCCGCTCCCGGTGTCGGAAGATCTCGGCCCAGTCGATGACGCCGCTTCCTACCTCGGTCATCCGGCCATCGCCGGTCCGGTCCTTCACATGAACCAGCGGGATCCGGCCCGGCCAGCGGTCGATGAAGGCGATCGGGTCGCCGCTCGCCTGGACGATCCAGAAGAGGTCGAGCTCGACCTGAACCAGGTCCGGATCGGCCGTCTCGAGTAAGACGTCCAGCGGCGTCCGGCCCTGCATCTCCTGGAACTCGAAGTCGTGGTTGTGATAGGCGAACTGGAGCCCCGTCGCACGGGCCTCTGCGGCCGCCCGGGTGAGGAGCTCGGCAATCCCCCGCCAATCGTCCAGGGAAGCTCGCATGGACTCGGGGATCCACGGCACGACGACGTACTCATGGCCGACGGCGGCGGCGGCCTCGAGAGTCGCGGGCCAACTCAGCTTCTCATCCCGCAGGGCTGCTACTTCTGGGGCACCCTCTACGAGGTTGAGGGCAACATGGGCCGAAGGGGCGCGAAGGCCCGCGTCGGCGAGGAACCTCCGGATTTCCGAGGGCGAATGGCCGAAATAGCCCGCAAACTCCACTTCCTCGTAGCCGATCTCCGCCACCCGGGCCAGAGTGGCCGCCACGTCCCGTTCCATCTCCGCGCGGAGGGTATACAGTTGGACTCCCAGCGGGCCGGGGAGATTTGTCTGATCCGTTTCCTTCGGAGCAAACGCCGCCTCGCGGGGCAGTGATCCGATCACTGGAGTGCCCACCGCCAGCACGGCCAGCCGGGCTAGTGCCTCCCGTCGGGTGATCGTCAAGCTCAGAGCTCCCCGCGATCCATGCGTTCCGCCGCGAAGGC
>JAUVMT010000247.1 GCA_030600085.1 Gemmatimonadales bacterium
GCGAAGGCAGGCGGGATCCACGCGCTCACGAAGCCGCCGAAGCGGAGCCCAACCAACGTGCCTCCGCAAAGGCAGATCGCGACCAGGACCAGTGGGCCGGGCATCAGGCGGGCGGATGGAAACACCATGGCCCTGTCTGGGCCGGCCGCGTCACCTCGGGATCAACCGGACCCATCCGACCAAGGAAGAGACTGTCGGGGCGGAGTCAGTCGCTGGGCAGCGTGCCTCTGCGGGGTTCCTGGTCTCCCTCGAGCGCCTGACGGTAGCGCTGAAGAAGTTGTCTCGTGCGCAGATCCGCCTTCAGCCCCACGAGGAAGACGACGACCATCCCGACCAGTGCGGACGTGAAGACGACTACCGGAAGCGAGATGGAGCGCAGGGTGAGGAACCCGAGGTGCAGGGTGACGCGCTCCGAGGCGTTGGCAGCGGCGAAAGCAAAAGAGAACGCCGCAACGGCGACGAAGGAGAGGGCGCGCATCCAGAACTTCACGCGACCTCGCCGGCGAAAGTGGCTCCGGAGGTCGCCGTCAGCCGAACCTGCAGGTAGCTGCCGATCCATGCGGCCGGCCCCCGGAACGCCACGACCTTGTTCGTCTCCGTGCGGCCGAGCAGGTCCCCTGGCGATCGTGCTTCCCGCTCGATCAGGACCTCGCGCACCGCGCTGACCTCGGCGCGGTTCACCTCCAGCTGGATCCCACGGTGCAGCTGGATCGTTCGCTCCAGGCGCGACTGGGCCACGTCGGGGGGCACGTCGTCCCCGGGCGGCAGGCGGGTGGCCGGCGTTCCGTCACGCGGCGAGAACTTGTACAGGTAGGCATCGTCGAACCTGACGTCCTCCAGTAGCGAGAGCGTGGCCTCGAAGTCCGGCTCCGTCTCGCCCGGAAAGCCCACGATGATATCCGTGCTCAACGCGATTCCCGGGACGATCCGCCGCGCCAGCTCGACGGTCGCGAGAAACTCCCGGCGCGTATATCGGCGCACCATCCGCTTCAGGACACGGTCGGCCCCGGACTGGGCGGGAAGGTGCAACTGGGGACAGACCGCGGCTTCCTCGGCCATGACCTCGAGCAGGCGCTCGCTCACGTCGTTCGGGTGAGGCGACGTGAAGCGGACCCGCCTGAGCCCCGCGACCCTGGCGACCGCCCTCAGCAGGTCGGCGAAGTCCCAATTCTCCGAGGCGTAGGAGTTTACCGTCTGCCCGAGCAGCGTCACCTCGCTGTACCCGCCCTGCACGGCCTCCTCTACCTCGGCGATCACCTCCGAGGGCGTCCGGTTCTTCTCGGGTCCGCGAACGTAGGGGACGATGCAGAACGTGCAGCGGTGATTGCAGCCGCGCTGCACGGTGACCCAGGCGGAAGCCCCCTTCCCCCGCACGGAGGAAAGGCCCGAGTAATCCTCGGTGCTGTCCAGCTCCAGAAGAGCCTGGCCCTTCTCCACCGCACCGAGGCGGATCCCGTCGACGATCTCTCCAAGGTGACGATAGGCATCCGGCCCGGCTACCAGGTCCACGCCCCGCACCTCTCCCAGCAACCGGTCACCGATGCGCTGGGCCATGCAGCCCGTGACGCCGAGCACCAGCTCGGGACGCCGGTTCCGGTATCGCTGGAGCTGCCCCAGCCGTCCGAGCACCCGCTGCTCGGCATGCTCCCTGATCGCACACGTGTTCACGAGGATCACATCGGCCAAATCCGGATCGTCCACTTGGACGTACCCGCCTTCGGCGAGAACCCCGGCCATGAGCTCGGTGTCGCCGATGTTCATCTGGCAGCCGTACGTCTCGATGTAGACCGTCCCCGCAACCGCCCGACCCGTGCCATGCGAAGTGGCAGTGGGGAGATCTGCAGCACGTTGCCGCCCGCCGTTCCGCTTCAGCGCAACGAGCTCCGTCACTGGATGATCCCCACCGTGAAGTTGAGCGACGTGAAGCTCTCTTCCGTACCGGCGGCCTCTAGATCACCGCGATTGCCGAACTCGAAGCCGAGATCCACCCTGACCCGGCCTCCGAGACGGACTCCGAGTCCGGCCGTGATCGCGCTTTCCTTGGACTGCTCTTTATCCGGCAGTACGAACGGCAGCTTCCGGGTCCGACCGCCAACGCGTAACGCCATCGGGATGCTCCCCAGAAACGCCGTGTACTCCAATCCACCGCCGAGCCAGCTGGCATCGGCAGCCGTGAACGTCTTCGTGGAAGGCTCGGTCTGCGACCATCCCGACCAACCGCCGCCCGCCGCCAGCAGCAGGCGCGGCGTGATCAGGGCGCTCAGCCCACCCTCGAATCCGTTGGGGAGGCTCAGGGTGCGCTCGATGAGGGTCCCGAGCTGCTTGGCCTTGAGGTTGGTGGCGAAGAAGAAGCTGCCGCTGACGACGAAGCGACCCTTGAACTCGGCGTTGGCGCCCGCCTTCACGGACCAGCCTCCGTAATCGGTCTCCGCCCTTTCCAGCACCCCGCCCGGAAGCACGCCGGTGCTGTCGATGTCCTCGGTGAAGCGCCGCCGGAGACGTTGCTGAAGGCTGCCGGTGAGTCGCTGGATGCCGATCCCCACCGAGACGGGTCCGAGCTTTCGCGCCGCCGAGACATCGATCTGACTCACCCCGCCGTCCCGTGTTCGGAGCTCCTCGAACTCGAAGCGGCCGATGGAGGTGGACAGCGTATCCGTGAGGATGATGGCCAGATCCTGATCCAGGAGGCCGCCGAATCCGACCCGAAACGCCCAGTCCCCGATCGGGACGACGGCTCCGATGACGGGGAACCCGCTGCGGCCGGTGCTCTGATCTCCTCCGGTCGACTTGATCGTGACGTCCTCGCCGGCGATGGCCATGGCCACGGCCGCCGAGGCGTGGAGCGTGAGATCGGCCGGGTTCCCCAGCGAGAAGGTCCCCCCCAGGAGGCCGTTGCTGACCCCGCCGAGGCTCACCGACCTCGCATCGATCGACCGAATCGGATACCCGATACCAACCGCCGTGTAGGGCGTTTGAGCGCGTGCCTTGGAGGGAGAGATGAGAAGCACGCATGGCACGACAGCGAGAACCGCAAGCGCCGCGGTGGCCGTCCTTCTCCGTTCGCCACGGCCCGGGATCAAGGGACGGGGAACCCGATAGGCGGCGTCACGAGCATCAGGAGCTCCGGCTGGAGAGCCAGGAACGACTCAACGGAACCGAAGTCCCAGAAGCCGAAGGCCTGCGCATCCGTGGGCGCGGCCCGGACGGTCAGACGGATCCGGCTGAGCGTGTCCACGTTTGCCACCAGGTCCACGAGTGCCGTCACGTTGACCCGCAGCAGCTCACCCTCCTCGAGGCCCTCGGGAGTGACCGGTATGAACTGAGCGGCGCCCGTCTGAGGGTCCGGAATCGGAA
>JAUVMT010000021.1 GCA_030600085.1 Gemmatimonadales bacterium
CTTCGATGGGTCGGCCAGGAGTGCCTCGACTCCGGCCACGATCGTGGCTTCATCCAGATCGCGGCCCTCCGTCTCCCGCGCCATCGCCCGATTGAACCGAACGATCAGGTCGCGGTCCTCTGACCGGGCGCGCCGGATCCGGTAGCCTTCGGTCATCTCACGTACGCCGATACGCGCGGGCGAGGAGCCACCAGCTCACCACGAGCGCGACGCTGATCCACAACCCTCCCCAGACGAGCGTCGGAACATGGGTGAGCTCTGCCAGCATGCGGGCGTCCGACTCGAGGTGTGGCCGGTCCAGGATGTCGCTCTTGATGTCCAGGATGGCGTACAGGGAGCTGGTCAGGCCCAGCGCGGTGAGCAGCGTTCGGTTCGCGTAGTCCGGCAGATAACGGGCCGAGGCCAGCAGCGCCGCGCTGAACAACGCCGCGAACACCAGGCCGAAGCCGGTCCGCATGAACAAGGCGCCGACGGCCAGGACCATGACGCCCACCGCGGCCATGCCGTACCTGGCCCAGCGCCCGCCGCGCATGGCGACGGCGAGGAGGAGCGCACCCCACGCCAGGCTGCCCAGATATCCGGCCGACAGGGTGAGGAACGGCGATCCCCCCGGGCAGATGCAGGCGCCGCCCTGGTCGGGGGTGATCACGATCTCCCGGATGGTGCCGCCCGTGGCGACGGACATGATCCCGTGGCTGATCTCGTGGAGCAGAACGACGAAGATCTTGAGCGGATAGACCGCCGGTGTGTCCCAGAGGAACCAGAGGGCAAGGAAGTACGCCGCGAAGCCCGCGACGAAGTGGAGGCGCCGGCGGCCGTTCGTGCCTTTCTTGCCGGAACTCGTCCGGCGTCGCTGGCCGTTCGTCGAGCTCATATCAGGACGAGGAGCGCGATCACGCACAAGAGAAGGCCGGCGGTCGCGGAAAGGGGAAAGGAGCGGTCGAACCACGCCCTGCTGACCCCGAAGACCGTCAGAAAGAAGGCGAGCGAGCCATAGACCGCAATCAGGAGGTCTCGCCAGAGCTCGCTTCGGTTCAGGAGCAGGACGGCGATCCCGGTGGCTGCCGCGGCGGCCAGCAGCGTCCGCTCGTGCATCGCCTCGCTGGGTCGTGCGTACTCCGTCGCCGGCAGTCGACCGCCCAGCGCGAACGGCAGCAGGAGGGCTGCCTCGGCTCCCAGGGTGGCGAGCCACGCCAGCTGGGCCGTTCCCCGGACGGTGAGCGCGTCCGTGAACGCCGCGAAGAGGATCGAGGTCAGGGAGACGGCGCCCATCATGTAGAGTCCGTACGCTATCACTCGTGTCGAGACGAGGTTGGCGAAGTATCGGCCGGGCTCGTCCCGCCGGAGCCGCAAGGATGACACGCTGTCGAGCGGCCAGCGCCGCACCGCGCGCGGAGGCCAGCTCCGCTTTCGAGCCGCCTCCATGAGCCTCCGGGCTTCCGCGCGGGCCCGTCGCGCGTCGGCCGGCGCTATCAAGCCGCCCCGCTCCGCCTCGTCGAGCTCCTCACGGTCGAGCACTTCCACGTTGCCACGACGCGGTTGCCAGAGGTCGAGAAAGGCGTCGGTGATGTGCCAGACACCCGAAGTCCCGAGATTCGCCGGGAGCACGATATTCGTGTAGTAGCCCCGCAACCGCCCGTCGGGCTCGTAAACCGCCGCGACCTCGAGCCCACGCTCCGGGAAGGTGAACCACAGGAGGACTGCGCCGGCCGCCGGCTCCGGGCCTACATCGCCGCCGTGCTGCAGCGTGATCTTGTAACTCCCGCCGTCCAGAAGAAGCTCCTGCCTGTAGCGGGTGATGTCGGCGGGCGGACGCCGGTAGACGATCTCGACGTAGGGGGCGTCCGGCGAAGGCCGGATGTCCGACGCCGCGACCAGAGGGCGGCGGAACGGAAGAGGGCGCTTAGTCAGCGTCAGTGAACGTGAGGTCTTCCTCCGCCATGGAGCGGAGCAGATCGGCGGGAGCGAACCGATCCCCCAAACGTTCCTCGAAGTTCGAGAGACTCTCTACGATGTTCGGAATTCCCTCTCGGTCGGCCCAACTCAACAGCCCCCCGCGGAAGGGCGGGAAGCCGATCCCCATGACGAGTGACAGGTCCAGCTCGCCCGCGCTCTCGACAACCCCTTCCTCGATGGCGTAGGCCGCCTCGTTCACCATCAGGTGCAGAGTCCGCTGCCGGATCTCTTCGGCATCCGGGGCGTCCGCATCGCCCGTCCCGGAGTACCTCTTCGCGACGACCGGCTCGACGCCCTTTTGCTGCGCTCCCTCGTAGCGATAAAAGCCGCGCCCGTTCTTGCGGCCGAGCAGGCCCTCGCTCCGCAGTCCGTCCACGACGCCGGCCGCCCGCATTCGCTGGCCGAAAGCGCGCTCCATCTCGACGGAGACATGGTCGGCCACGTCGAGTCCGATCTCATCGAGCAATCGACACGGGCCCATCGGCATGCCGAACTCCTCGAGTGCTGCGTCGATCGACAGAACATCCGCTCCGTCGTCGAGCAGATACCCGGTCTCGTTCAGATAGGGCGCGAGCAATCGGTTGACGAGAAAGCCGGGCCGGTCCGCCACGAGAACCGGGGTCTTCCCCATCGCGACAGCGAACGAGAATGCCGCTGCCAGCACCTCCTCCGAGGTTGCCTCCGTCCGCACGATCTCGACTAGCGGCATCCGGTGGACCGGGTTGAAGAAGTGGATGCCGACCACCCGGTCCGGGCGGCTCGAGGCTTCGGCGAGCGTCGTTACCGAGAGTGAAGATGTGTTCGTGGCGATGATCGTGTGGGACGGGACCCTCTCTTCGACGTCCTGAAGAACCTGCTGCTTTACGGCCATTCGCTCGACGACGGCCTCGATCACCAGGTCCACCTCGCTGAACTTGTCGTAGCTCAGCGTGCCCTGGATGAGCGCGAATTTCAGCCCGGCTTCGCCGGAGCCGAACCGTCCCTTGCTCGCCGCCTTCTGCAACAGCTCGTTGGCGTGGCGGAGGCCGGAATCGAGCGCCTCCTGCTCGATATCCTTGAGGATGACCGGGACGTCGTGCGATGCGATCAGCTCGGCAATGGAGCCGCCCATCACGCCTGCCCCCAGAACGGCCGCACGCTCCACTCTTCGCGCTTGGCCCATCGCCTCTTCGCCCAGCCTTCGCTTGGCGTCCTGCTGCAAGAGGAAGATGCGCACCAGGCTTCGGGACTCGCGGGTCACGGCCAGCTCGGCGAGGGCATGCGCCTCCAGCTCCAACGCCTGATCGATTGGCAATCCGTAGGTCTCGGCGACGAGTCGTAGAGCTCGGCCGGGTGCTGGATACCATCCCTTCGTGCGGGCCGCCGTCTTTCGCTCGGCGATCGAAAACAGGAGCGATCGGCCCGGACCGGTGTCCTCTAGGAGACGCTTCGCCAGAGGCTTCTTCCTGGGCTTGCCTCTGGCCTTCCCTGCGAGGATTTCCTTCAAGAACGCCGAGACCTCCATCTCGAAGCGAGGCTTGGGCGCGATTCGGTCCAATAGTCCGATTCGCTTGGCGCGGTCCGCGGAGATCGTCTTCCCGCTGAGGATGAGATCCAACGCCGACTGAATCCCGACAAGAGCCGGAAGTCGCACGCTCCCGCCGAAGCCGGGCAGGATTCCGAGTCTGACCTCCGGTAGCCCCAGACGCGTGGTCGTATCGTCCGATCCGATCCGATGTTCGCAGGCGATGATGAGCTCGGTGCCGCCGCCCAGGCACATCCCGTCGACGGCGGCGAGCGTCGGCACCGTGAGGCGCTCCAGTCGACGGAAGATCCTCTGCGCCTCGCGGCTCTTCTCGAAGGCGTCGCTGCGGTCGCGGACCCTCTCGAGCTCGCGCACGTCCAACCCGTGGACGAAGGACCCCGGCTTCGCGCTTCGAACGACGACCGCGACCAGCTTGCCGGTGGCGATCCGCGACTCCAGCTCGCCGATGAGACGGTCGAGAAGAGCCAACGACGGCGCTGTGAGGAGATTCACTCTTGATTCCGGCTGGTCCAGAGTGATCCAGCCGACGTAATCGCGATCGACGTCGAGGGTCAGGGGATCTCGATCTTCAGCCATGGCATGTCACCGCGCTGAGCGGTGGTGCAGATGATGAAGCCCGATCCGCACGCTCGTGCCGATCGGGCTCCGGTCCGCGGGATGTGCCCGCTAGAACTTGATTCGCTCCTCGGCGTTTCCGCTCGTGAGCTGAATCGTATCGGTCGCAGCCGGGTCGACCGGGACATTCCAGTAAAGCTCGGAGAACGGAAGCGACAGGCGCGTGTGTATGTACCATGTGCCATCCGGCAGGCTTGTCGTCACCGCACCTCCCGCGTCGGTCGTGTCGTAGGCGATCTCGCGTCCGAGGTCTTGCAGGATCTCGGCTTCGATGTCCATGTAATCTATGAACGCGATGTCCTCCCACGCCTCGATGACTCCGCGCGCCGAGTCGGCCCGTGCGAGCGTCTGCCGCTGCAGCTCGTCGAAGGCCTGGAACGCCTGCTCTCGGGTGTTGTTCAGCCGACGCTCGGTGGATTCCAGCCCGTCGAACTGCCGGTAAAGCTGCTGATACTCTCTGCTTCGTCTATCAAGCCGCTCCAGCCGGCCCGAGAGATTCTGGAGCGCCTCGCGCGCCTCGGCCCACTCCGCCTCGTCCGCGCGCCACACCTCCTGCATCGCCGCGACCGAATCGAACTGGGCTTGGAGGTCTGCCGGGATCTGCGGCTCGGCCTCCTCGGCCTGGGCCGCGAGCGTCTCGAAGACCGAGTCGCGGTTAAACGGCAGCAGCACGATCTGATGGTTGGCAACAGGCTGCTGCTCGTCTCCCTCCCCGGCCAATACCATCACTGTCAGCTCGGAGCCGCCGCAAGCCGCGAGGATCGGAAGAAGGGCGACCAGGCCAGCCAGAACCGATCGTCTACGCATCGAATCAACTCCACGGATTTGAATTCACGAAGTCCGGCCGCGAGAGCGAAGAAATGTAGACCCGCTAAGGGGCTTTTTCAACGAAGAAGTGGGAGCCGGGCAGTCCTACTCGGCGCTTCCGATCGTATGCCGCTCGAGAAGGTACTTGTAGGGGTTGACCGGTCTTCCCTCGACATGGATCTCGTAGTGGACGTGCGGCCCATTGGCCAGCCCGGACTTGCCGACCAAGCCGATCACCTCTCCTCGCTCCACTTTCTGGCCCTTCCGGACCTTCCACTCGGAGAGATGCGCGTACCGCGTCACGTAGCCGAAGCCGTGATCGACCTCGACCACACGGCCTGCCGCAGCCTCCTTCCCAACGGTGGTAACCGTGCCCCGAGCCGTCGCTACGACCGGCGCGCCTCGAGGCGAGGAGACGTCGAGCCCCAGGTGCGGACGCCGCTTGAGCAGCAGGGGGTGCAGGCGGCTGCGCGCGAAGCCGGAGCTGAGAAAGGCCTCCTGGCCCGCCACCGGCCAGATGGAGGGGCGCGCGAGCAGAGCCTCGTGGCTGAAGGCCAGCGAATCCTCGGCCTCGGCCAGTCCCGCCTCCAGGAGCTTCGCGCGGCGGAGCATTCGATCCAGCTCGTAGCGGGTTCCGTAGGCCTCCTGGGCCAGGTCGGGCCGGGCCCGGAAGAACTTCTCCCGCTCGTCGTCGATCGGAGCGGGCCCGCCCACGCCAACCTCCTGAATCTCCGGGTCGAGGAGAGGCAGGCCCGCGAGGAGACGGAATCGCTCTTCGCGGACGGCGAGATCGTCGAGTGCCTCGTCCAGCGCTCCTGCGCGCTCACCCAGAGCTACGACACTGGAGGCGAGGAGGCGGTTCTCGGTGCTGAGGCGCAGGATCTCGAGTTGCCGCGCCGCCTGTCCGGTGGCGACCGCCAGGCCCATAAGGCCAGCGACCGCGAGAAGGGCGATGCCCGCGGCGGCGCCGAGAACGGTGCGGCGGCGAATGCGCAGCATGCGGACCCTTCCGACGCCCTCGGGAACGAGCTGGAAGGCCCAAGAATCAGCCTTCAGCAAGCGCCAAAGCCTGTTCCACTTCGTGTTGCGCTTTTCCCTTTGAAAGAACTCCAGCTGCAAGTGCGACCGCCGCGATGTCAGGGAACCGCCAATCCGCCTGATCGAAGGGCTCGACCGGGCTGCCATAAGCGCCGTCAGGCTATCGTCTGTCAGGTGGCCTGTCAAGATTTCGGCGCGGAGCCCCGTCCTCCGATCGCGCTTGGCTACTGGCGTCAGCCCTCGAGTTCGTAAACGGGACCTGGCGTCAGGCCTCGGGCTCGTAGCGCGGAAAGAGCGAAGGACCGCGGCGGACCTCGAGCGGCGTCGTCGGCTTCGCCCCCTCCCCTGAGGCGCCAGCCGGAGGGACCGACGCATCCGAGTGGGTGGGCAGGCCCTCCCCGCCGCCCATGCGCAGCCAGATCTCGGCCGCCTTGCTCGGCATGAAGGGGCCGAGCATCGCTGCTACGCCACGCAGGCAGCGCACGAGCGAGCCGAGGGCGGCGTCCAGCCGCTCGGCCGCAGCCTCCCCCTCCTTGGCCAGCTCCCAAGGACGGACCTCGTCGACGTAAACGTTGGCGCGCCTTACGAGTCCGAAGATCTCCTTCAGTCCTTCGTGCAGCAGATAGTCCTGCATCCGCTCGTGGTAGCTAGCGGCAAAGGAGGCACGGGCCTCGTCGAGTGGCGTCTCGGCACCCACCCGGATCGAGCCCTGGCGGTACTTGTGGACCATCGCAGCCGTGCGGCTCACCAGGTTGCCGAGATCGTTCGCGAGCTCTGCGTTGTAACGTTGGTCGAATCGATCCAGGAGCTCGGAGGCCGACGCGAAGTCCCGATCGCCGTCCCAGGGCGCTTCCCGCACCAGGAAGTAGCGGAACGCGTCGGTGCCGTGGCGATCGATGAGCTCGTCCAGGTCCAGCTCCGAGCCGGCGTCCTTGGAGATCTTGCCCCCCGAGACGCTCACGAAGCCGTGCGCCCAGACCGTCCCGGGGAGCTCGACGCCCGCCGACATCAGCATCGCCGGCCAGATCACGCAGTGAAAACGGGTGATGTCCTTCCCGATGATGTGCAGCGTCGCCGGCCACCAGCGCGCGTAGCCCTCATCCGGATAGCCCGTCGCAGAGAGGTAGTTCGTGAGCGCATCGATCCAGACATACACCGTGTGATCGTCGGCGCCGGGAAACGGGATGCCCCAGGGGAGCCGTGAGCGGGAGGCGGAGATGTCGTCGAGGCCGCCCTCCAGGAGACGTAGGATCTCGTTGCGCCTGCTTGCCGGCTGGACGAACTCCGGATGCTCCTCCAGGTGGCTCAGCAGCGGGTCGCGGTAGCGCGAAAGGCGAAAGAACCAGTTCTCCTCTTCCGTCCACGTGATCTCACGCTTCGGATGATACGGGCACCGCCCGTCGACCAGCTCCTCCTCCTTCCGAAAGCGCTCGCAGCGCACGCAGTAATAGCCGGCATAGCTGTCGACGTAGAGGTCGCCGGAAGCCTTCATGCCCTCCACGATGGCCTCCACCGCATGGCGATGTCTCTTCTCGGTCGTCCGGATGAAGTCGTCGTTCGAGATCTCGAGCCGTCGCCAGACACCCGCCCAGAGCTCGGCGAGCTCATCCACGAACGCTTGGGTCTCCGTCCCCCGGCGCTCGGCCTCCTCCGCGATGCCCTGACCGTGTTCGTCCATCCCGATCACGAAGTGCACGTCGTCCCCGAGCGCCCTTCGGTACCGCGCGATCACATCCGCGCCGACCTTCTCGAACGCGTGGCCAGCGTGGGGCTCGCCGTTCGCGTAGTCGATCGCCGTGGTGAGGTAGAAGCGGGTCATTGCCCTCGTGTGGTCGTGCTGTCGGGTGGTGGAGCGAGCTCTCAGGCGATCGGTGGGGTGTCGCTGCGGCGTCCCTCTACCCGGCGGCCGCGGAGCGCCTTGGACTCCTGCTTGAGCTCCTCGAGCGGCACCGTGTGCAGCTGCCCGCTTCGATCACGAAGCGAGACCGTCTCCTTGAGAAGGTTCCAGCCGGTGACCTCTTCCGGGCCGCGGGACGTCTCGAGCGTCTGTCCGACGCGCGGGAATCGCTTCCTGCCCTGAACGTAGAGCTCGTGCTCGTATCGCAGGCAGTTCATCAGACGCCCGCATGCACCCGAGATCTGGGCCGGGTTCAGGGACAATCCCTGGTCCTTCGCCAGCTGCAGCGTCACCGGCTGTATCTCCGGCAGCCACATCCGGCAGCACAGCTCGCGGCCGCAGCGCCCCAGCCCTCCCAGCCTCCTGGCCTCATCGCGAACCCCGATCTGACGGAGCTCGATCCTCGTACGGAAGGTCCGCGCCATGTCCCTGACGAGAGCCCGGAAGTCGACGCGTTTCTCGGCGGTAAAATAGACAGTCAGCTTGTTACGGTCCCACTGCCACTCGGCTTCGCTCACCTTCATCTTGAGCTTGTGCGTCTTGACGAGCTCGCGCGTCCGGCGGCGAACCTGGTCCTCTTCGTCTCTCAGCTGCTGCGAGCGCAGCACGTCGGCGGGCGATGCTCGCCGGATGACGCGCTTCTCGGGCGGAACGACCGGACGGTCGCCGACCTCGTCGCAGCCGCCGCCGCAGGTGGCGGCCGCCCCGTCCTCGGCCTTTCGCACCAAGCCCAGATCCTGACCGCGGTCCGCCTCGACGATCACGTGCTCGCCCTCCCGTGCCGGCACGACGCTGTGGAAGGAGAAGCATTCATCTCGAAGGCCCTTGAAGCGCACCAGGATGATCTGCAGCTCCGCCAAGCCGATGGGCCGCGGCGACTCCAGAGCCGGCTGGCTCGGTCCTCCAGAGCGCACGGGCGTTGGTCCGGCCGCGGTCGAGGCGTCGGCCAGGGGCGCCGGGTCGGCGACGGGCGTCGGCCTGACCGGCTTCGGACGGTCCGGCGGTCGGCCGGGCGAACCGTTGCGGCTCATTCGGTCGGCACCTCTTCCCACCGGCCCATGCCGTAGTACTTCTCTCGCCGCGAGAGGAGGAGCTCTTCGACGTCCATCGCGCAGAGCTCATCCAGGTGGCGAGCCAGTGCCTCGCCCAGCTGCTCGGCCGCGCCGCCGGGGTCGACGTGCGCGCCTCCGCCCGGCTCAGGGATCAGCTCATCGACGACCCCGAGGCCGAGCAGATCGGTGGCCGTGAGCTTGAGCGCCTCTGCAGCGCGCTCCGCCTCGTCGCGGCTCCGCCAGAGGATCGCGGCACATCCCTCGGGCGAGATCACCGAGTAGATCGCGTTCTCCAGCATGAGGATCCGGTCCGCCACGGCGATGCCCAGGGCTCCGCCGCTGCCTCCCTCGCCGATCACGCAGCTGATGATCGGTGTCCGGAGCCCGGCCATGACGAACAGGTTTCGGGCGATCGCCTCCGCCTGACCTCTCTCCTCGGCGCCGATTCCGGGATAAGCGCCCTGCGTGTCGACGAAGGTGACGACCGGCGTGCCGAACTTCTCGGCCATCCGCATCAGCCGCTGCGCCTTGCGGTAGCCTTCGGGGTGGGCTGAGCCGAAGTTCCGGTGCACGTTCTCCTTCATGTCCCGGCCCTTCTGTTGTCCGATCACCATGACGCTTCGTCCGCGGAAGTCCGCCCATCCTCCTACGATCGCCGGATCGTCGCGGAAGTTCCGGTCTCCGTGCAGCTCGATGAACTCGGTGAAGAGGTCGCTCACGTAGTCGATCGTGAACGGGCGCTCCTGGTGCCGGGCCAGCTTCACGCGCTCGTAGCGGGAGAGACCCGCGGCGACCTCCGGCCGCTCGAGGTTCGTCTTCTCCTCCATCTCCCGAGCCTCCTTGGTCGTGTGCTCCACCTAATCGCGCCCGGTCAGCCGCGCGCCAGGTGCACGTGATCGTTGCCCAGGAGCGAGCGGAGATCCGCCAGCAGGTCCGCGTTCGGCGACACCCGAAGAGACGAGGAGAAGCACGGGGTGACGCCGTTGCCGGCCTTCCTCCATTCGACGAGCAGCGGACCGCTTCCGGGCGATTCCTCTACGACGGAGCGCACCCGATCGAACACGTCGGTTGGCGGTGGCCTCTCCTGATCGAGCTCGATGCGGATGCCCACCTGACCGGATCGCCGGACCTCCGCCAGAGGCGCGACCGAGTCTACGAAGATGGGCGGGTCTTCCTCGTCACGCGAACGGCCGGAGACCGTGCCCTCGATGAGAACCGGCGCATCCTGGGTGAGCAGGTCACGGTACTTCATCCAGATATCCCCGAAGACGAGAGCCGTGGCCGTTCCGTGGTAGTCCTCGAGCGTGAGCCGGCACCACTCTCGTCCGTCACGGCGCGAGGAGCGCACCGTCGCATCGGTCACGACGCAGGCGACCTCCACTTTGCGGTCCTTGAGCTCCGCGAGATTCACGGTGTGCGCCTCGAGGGCGTACAGGTTGACCAGGTCCCGGTACCGGTCGAGCGGGTGGCCGGACGTGTAGTAGCCGATCACCTTCTTCTCCCGCTGCAGCCGCTCTCGCTCGCTCCACGGCGGCACTTCGGGCAACGGGGGGTCGGGCCGCTTGGCCGGTCCTTCGCCGAACAGCGTCGTCTGCCCCGCCGCTTCCTCGCGCTGACGCGCCTGTGCCTCGGAGAGCGCGGCGTCGAGACCGGTGATCAGCGCCGCCCGGTCGCCCAGGGCGTCCAAAGCACCTGATTCGATCAGCGCCTCGAGCACGCGGCGATTGTTGAGCCTGAGGTCGATGCGGCGGCAGAAGTCGCAGAGCGATGTGAACTCGCCCGCGTCCCGCGCCTCGATGATGTTCTTGATGGCGGAGAAGCCGACGCCTTTGATCGCGCCCAATCCGAACCGGATCTCGTCGGTGTCGACCACCGTGAAGCGGTACTTCGATTCGCTCACACTGGGCGGCAGCACCTCCAGCCCCAGGCTGCGCGTCTCCGCGATGTACCCGACGACGGCGTCCGTGCTGTCGATCTGCGAGGAGAGAAGGGCAGCCATGAACTCCGCTGGGTGGTGCGCCTTAAGCCAGGCCGTCCGGTAGGAGAGGATCGCGTAGGCGACGCTGTGCGCCTTGTTGAACCCGTACCTGCCGAAGGTGCGGATGAGCTCCGCGATCTCCTGGGCTTTCGAGCGCTCGATACCGCGGTCGCACGCCTTCTCGACAAACTCTCCCAGCACCTTTTTGGTGAGCGCGGCGTCCTTCTTACCGACCGCCTTCCGAAGGACGTCCGCTTCGGCGAGCGTGAAGCCGGCCAGCAGGTTGGCCACCCGCATCACCTGCTCCTGGTAGGTGATCACCCCATACGTCGGCTCCAGCAGCTCCGCCAGATCGGGGTGCGGGTAGGCGACCGGCTCGAAGCCGCGCTTGCGGCGGATGAAGACGTCCGTCATCCCGCTGTCGAGCGGACCGGGTCGGATGAGCGCGTTCACGGCGAGCAGGTCGTCGAAGCGGTCGCACCGCATCGCCCGGAGCTTGTCGGTTCCGAGCGAGGACTCGAACTGGAAGACGCCCGACGTCCCACCGCCGGCCAGCATCTCGTAGACCGCCGGATCGTCCAGGCCGATCTCGTCCCAATCGACCTCGACGCCCTTCTCCCGGATGGCGTCGACGGCGTACTGGATCACGGTGAGCGTGCGGAGGCCGAGGAAGTCCATCTTCAGCATCCCCACGTCCTCGAGCGCGTTCATGTCGAACTGAGTGATGACCGTGCCCTCGGCGTTCTTTCCGTTCTTCGCATCTTTGCAGACGGGCACGTAGTCCTCGAGCGGACCGGGGGCGATCACCACGCCCGCGGCGTGCACGGAGCTGTGGCGGGCGAGCCCTTCGATCCGAGCCGCGTAGTCGAGGAGCTTCCGGGTGCGCGGGTCCGATTCGTAGGCCTCCTTGAGCTCGAGCACCTTCTCGACCGCCTTTTCGATGCCGAGCGAGTATCCGGGTCCGCTCGGGATCAGCTTGGCGAGCCGGTCCGTGTCGGCCGGTGCGAAGCCGAGGACGCGGCCCACGTCCCGCACGACGGCGCGGGCCTTCATCGTGCCGAAGGTGATGATCTGGCCCACCGAGCGGTTGCCGTACTTCTCCCGCACGTAATCGATGACCTCGCCCCGGCGCTCGTAGCAGAAGTCGATGTCGATGTCCGGCATCGAGATCCGGTCCGGGTTGAGGAAGCGTTCGAAGAGCAGGTCGAACTCGAGCGGATCCACGTCCGTCACCTGGAGCGCGTACGCCACCAGCGAGCCGGCCGCCGAGCCTCGGCCAGGACCCACGGGGATGCCTCGCTCCCGTGCGGCCCGGATGAAGTCCCAGACAATGAGGAAGTAACCGGCGTACCCGGTCCGCTCGATGACGTCGAGCTCGTATTCCATCCGCTCCCGCACGCCGTCGGATAGCGGGTCCCCGTAGCGCCTTCGGGCGCCTTCCTCGACGAGGTGTCGGAGGTAGGCCGTGTCGGTGTCGAACCGTTCCGGCAGGGGGAAGTTGGGTAGATAGTACCGCCGCTTGAACCGGACCTCGCACTTCTCCGCCACCGCGAGCGTGTTCTCCAGCACGTCAGGTCGGTCGGGGAAGAGCGCCCCCATCTCCTCGGGCGACTTGAAGTAGCTTTCCTCGCCGTAGAAACGCAGCCGGTTGGGGTCCTCCTTGTCCTTGCCCGTGCCGATGCAGAGGAGGGTGTCGTGCGCGTCGGCATCCTCGCGGCGCAGGTAGTGCGCGTCGTTGGTCGCAACGACCCCGAGCCCGAGCTCATCGGCCAGCTGAAAGACCCCGTCGTTGACCTCGGCCTGGCCCGGAATGCCGTGGTTCTGGACCTCCAGCCAATAACGTTCCGGTCCGAAGACGCGCGCGTACCACTCGGCCGTGGCACGAGCGTCCTCGATGCGACCGAGCTGCAGATACTTGGCCACCTCACCCGAGAGGCAGGCGCTGAGCACGATCAGGCCTTCCGCGTGCTTCTCCAGCACTTCGTGGTCGATGCGGGGCCGCCTGTAGAAGCCCTCCATGTACCCGATCGAGGAGAGATAGACGAGGTTGCGGTATCCCTGCTTGTCGGCCGCGAGCAGAACGAGGTGAGAGTACTCCGCGGGCGCGTCCGGTGGCTTGACTCGCACGCGACGGTCTCCGTACGCCACGTACGCCTCGCACCCGATGATCGGCCGGATCCCGGCCTTCCGAGCCTTCTTCTGGAAGGTCCACGCCCCGAACAGGTTTCCGTGGTCCGTGAGAGCGACGGCAGGCATCCCCAGGTCGACGGCGCGGTCGATCAGTGCGTCGATCCGATTCGCGCCGTCGAGGAGCGAGTACTCGCTATGCGTGTGGAGATGAACGAACGACACTAGGGGCTCGCTGTCGATCCCGCCGGGCAGGTGAACGAACTCAGTATCTGCTCGAGCTGGATCATGTATTCGTACTTCGGCTTCCGTGGCGCATACAGCCACGCATCGATGAACACGGTCTTGTCGGGGCACCCCACGAGCCAACTTATGTAAGGGCCAGCCGCCGGGAAGGTACCCTCATCCACCCAGCTGCCGGTCACCTCCAGCGCCTCCTGTCCCGAGATCCGGAAGGCTCGCGGTTCATTCCCGGAGGGCTCGATCCGCTGGGGAACGTTGTAGTGCACGCTGTCGATCGCCGCCCGCCAGTCGAGCGCCACCTCCTCCGTGAGCTCCGCCAGACGCGGCCGCCAGGTGATGAGGATCGACCGGATCAGATCGCTCGGGTCCGGGTTGTCGTTTCGGAGAATCACCACCGTATCTCGGGGCCCCTCCCGGATGACGAGCTCGTACACCCTGGGGATCTGAATGCTGAAGCCGAATCGGGCGCCGAGCGAGTCGGCGACCACCGAGTCCACTCCGCTCACGAACATCCGCACCAGCATCCACGCTCGATAGCGAGCGTCGATCACGTCGATCAGCTCTGGCAGGAGCCTCCGCCAGGTCTCCGCCTCGCCTCCCGGCTCGGCGACGACGACGGTCACGAGCTGTCCCCTCGCCCACACATCCCTGGCCGTGAACGTCGCTGGCGCCTCGGGCGTGATGTCCGCCTGATCGGCTGCCGCCTGCACGAGCGGGCTCTCGGGAGTTCCGAGCACGATCACCTGTCGGAACACGACCAGGTCCGGGAGTTCCGGGCTGGCCGGATCGACCTGCGTGACCTGGAACTTCTTCTCCTCCCGCGTCGTGAGGATCGTCGGCTCGAGGGCCGCGAACGTGCTGTCCTCTACCTCCGACCAGATCTCGTCGGACACTACGAGGATCAGGCTCGTGGCCTCGCCCCAGGCCGAAGGCTTGCTGCACGCCGCCGCCAGCATGATGGCGATCACGGCGGCGAATGTCGCCGGGTTCCGGCAGGCTGACGCCGGGAGACTGGAAGCGCGAGGCTCGGGGGGACTGGCGTTTCGCATCGTGGAATGCAACGTACGCTGGCAGTGTGGGGCGCAGCAAACCCCGCTCGGTCACGCGCCTTCGGCCTGTTTCCTGGACGTTCCGCAGAGGGAATGGAGCGACTTGACAGCCGAGCGAACCCTTACTAATAAGCGGCAAAAACCCCGGGACGGTTATTCTTCTGGAGGTTACCGTGCTTTCTCAGCTGTCCGCCTGCTCGTCCCCCGACCCGGTCGATCTCGAGTCCGATTGGGAGGCCGAGGACGAGTCCGCCGACGAGGACTGGAACGAGGATCTCGACGAGGATCTCGATGACGATGAGGAGTGGGACGAGGACCTCGACAACGACGAGGAGTGGGACGACGATCTCGACAACGCTGGGAATGAGTACGAGGACGACGGTGGGGAAGACGAGCTTGCCTGAGCGGCTGGAGGGTTGAGCGAGTGACCTGCGCTCATTGCCGCGACGCGGAAAAGCTCTTCAGCGACCGGCGGGCGAAGCGAGAGCTCCGCAAGTACCGTCGCAAGGGTCCCGACAAGTCGACCCGCCTCCTCCTTGACGCGCTTCTAGGGCCGGAGACCGCCGGCAGCTCTCTGCTCGACATAGGCGGCGGAGTCGGAGCGATCCAGCACGCCTCTGCCCGGGCCGGCGCCTCCGCGATCACGGCGGCGGATGCATCAGAGGCGTACGTGGAGGTCTGCCGAAGCGAGGCGGAGCGGCGGGGCTACGTCGACCGCGCCGGCTACCACGTCGGCGACTTCATCGAGATGGCGGAGGGTCTCCCTGACGCGGACGTCGTGACCCTGGACAGGGTCGTCTGCTGCTACCCGGACATGCCCGGGCTCATCGACGCCTCCGCAGGGAAGGCCGGCCGGCTCTACGGGCTCGTCTTCCCCAGGCGCCGCAGGCCGGTGCGCGCGGTGATCGCCCTCATAAACGTGTTCGAGGCCTTGACGAGGTCCACCTTCCGCGTCTTCGTCCATCATCCCGATGAGATCGACGCTACCGTTCGGGCGGCCGGCTTCGAGCACACTCACGAGGCGAAAACGTTCGTCTGGCAGGTGATGGTTTACTCGCGGCCCGAGGCGACCGCCGGCACCATTCCTTGACTGCGCCCGAACCCGTTGGATAACGTTCGCCTCCCGGCGCGCAGCAGAGCTGTTCCCTCCCGGCGAACGCCTCGTGACGATCTGGGTAGGAAGCCTCTCCGCACGCCCGACGCGGGCCCGTAGCTCAGCCTGGTTAGAGCGCACGCCTGATAAGCGTGAGGTCGATGGTTCAAATCCATCCGGGCCCACTGGACAGGAAGCCCCGCATGACGGGGCTTCCGTGCATCTGGATAATAAGAGGCGAGGTGGCGTAGAAGTGTCGTGGATACAAGGACGGTAACAGACGCGGCTACCGGGAACGCCTCAGCTTGATCTGAAGTGCCGGCTGGACGAGCTTGGTGCCAGGCTGAAAACACGTGACCGGTAAGGCAGAGATGCTTGAACACTTAGGTGCCTCCAACTTCAAGGCATGGCGCTCACTCCCCTCCGTGCGCATGGGACGACTAACGGCCTTCTTCGGCACCAACAGTTCCGGGAAGTCCGCGATTCTCCATCTGCTATTGATGCTCAAGCAGACGGTGGAGTCTGCCGATCGAACCAAGGTGCTGAATCTAGGCGACGAGCGTTCCTTGGTTTCGCTAGGCACGTTTTCGGAGGTGCTTTTTGATCACGACCGAGCAAGATCTCTGTCGGTTGAGCTTTTGTGGAAGCTGCCGA
>JAUVMT010000170.1 GCA_030600085.1 Gemmatimonadales bacterium
AGCAGAGCTCGCATCAGGCGGGTGAGACCGAAAGCGCCGGCCAGCCCGACCGCCAAGCCGATCCCGGCGATCGCCGCGCTCTGTTTCACCACCATGCCGCTCACGGCGGCCGATTGCGCGCCGAGGGCCATCCGAACCCCGATCTCCCGGGTGCGCCGGGTCACGTCGTATGACATCACCCCGTAGATGCCGATCGCGGCCAGCAGCAGAGCTATGCCGGCGGCGACGGCCAGCAGCAGCATCGCGAATCCGAGCTGAGAGGTGGACTCGGAGACCACCTCCTCCATCGTCAACACGTCCGTGATCGGGAGATTGGGGTCCAGCTCTCGGACCTGTGCGCGGACGAGCGGGGCGAGCGTGGCCGGTTGGGCGTCGGTCCGAAGAACGAGGCTCATGGTCAGCGGCCAGAACGCGTCCTCCAGGTCCTCCAGCCCCGTGACCGGGTAGTAGATGATCGGCTTCGGTTCCTCCGGCAGGGTGTAGTCTCGCACTCCCTCGACCACGCCCACCACATGGAACCACGCTGGCTCGCCGTCCGCCAGGCTCGGGTGGACACGCTTCCCGAGCGCGCTCTCCCCCGGCCAATGTCGCTCGGCGAACGGACGATTGACGACGACCGCCCGCGTGTTGGAGAAATGATCCCTCCGATCGAACGTCCGGCCCTCCAGCAGGGGCACCCCAAGGGTCTCCAGGAAGCCCGTCGTCACGGACTGCGTGTTCGACACGGGCGGAAGGTCCCCCGGATCGACGGGGTGATCTCCGATGGAGACGATGTTCATGTTGTGCCCGCCCTGGCGGAGCGGAATCTTGGTGCCGGCCCCCACCTGGGTGACGCCCGGAAGCCCCTCCAGTCGCTCGATGAGCTGACCGTAGAATCCGCCGATGGACGCTCGCGAGTCGTACTCCGCGTTCGGCAGGGACACCCTGAACGTGAGCATTCCCTCGGCCTCGAATCCGGGATCCACCTCCCGCACCTTTTGAAAGCTCCGGGTCATGAGGCCGGCCCCGGTGACGAGAACGAACGCCATCGCCAGCTGTGACAGCACGAGGAGCTTTCGTGCGCGGTCGCGCTCGCGTCCCGTGCCGCCGCCCCGGCCCCCCTCCTTGAGTGCCATCACGATATTGGCCCGAGTGTAGCGCAGGAGCGGGAAGGAGCCGAACAGCAGGCCGGCCAGCACCGAGATCGCCAACGTGAACGCGAGCACGGTTCCGTCGATGCCGATCGCCTCCAGCCTGGGAATGCTGTCGGGGCCCAGCAGCACCAGCGTCCGGGTCGCGGCGAAGGCCAGCAGCAGACCCAGGGCGCCGCCGGCCAGGGCCAGGATCAGGCTTTCCGAGAGGAAGAACCGCGCGAGGCGCTTCCTCCCCGCTCCAAGCGCCACCCGCAACGCGACCTCTCTGTGCCGGCTTTGCGCCCGGACCAGGAAGAGGCTTGCCACGTTGGCGCAGGCGATCAGCAGGACGAAGAACACGGTCCCGAGGAGGATCCAGAGCGACCGCTCCAGATTCTCGTCCCCGATCACATCCTCGATGATCGGATGGACGATCGCCTCCATCTGCGCGGTCTCCATCATCTTCGCAGTCAGGAAGTCGCCCGGATATGCTTCCGGAAGCCGTCCCCTCAGACGATCTAGGTCGCGTTGAGCGCTCTCCACGGACTCGCCGGGCTTCAGGCGGCCAACGGAGAACCAGCGGAAGCTGCCGGTGGTGGCCTCGGCGGGGTCGATCTCGAGAGCCGTCCAGAGCTCGGAATCACTGACCGGCAGGGAGAAGTGCGCGGGCATAATGCCGATCACCCGGTGGGCTTCGCCGTCGATGAGAACCGTGTGGTCCAGGATGCCGGGGTCGCTTCCGAACCTTCGGCTCCACAGGCCGTGGCCGAGGATGACGACAGCCTCCGCACCGGGCTCGTTGTCGGTCTCGATCAGGCTTCGGCCATGCTCCGGAACGATCCCCAGCGTCGAGAAGAGGGTTGAGGTCACGAACGCAGCGTCGACGCGCTCCGGCTCCTCTCCGCCGGTCAGGTTCACCGACGTGTTTCCGAAGATCCCCATCCCTTCGAGAGTTCGGTTCTCGCTTCGGTAGAAGAGGTAGGTGCCGTCGGATTGCTCGAAAAGCGGGATGTCGATGCCCGGAGCCGTGTGCCACAGGCCGACGAGGCGGTCCGGATCGGGATAGGGAAGGGATTGGAGGAGGATCCCGTTGACGGCGCTGAAGATTGCCGTGTTGGCTCCGATGCCGAGCCCGAGGGTCAGCACCGTTATGCTCGTGAAGCCCGGGCTCCGCGCCAGCCTCGTAAGTGCTTGCCGAAAACCGCCTCTGCCGCTGCCCGTCATCTCTCCGCTCGTCGCCGTGATTCCCAGTTCGTCCTGCTTCTGGAGCCCGCGCCCGCACGGGAGCGAGTCACGACATCAACTACGGGGGCGCGGCCAGGGCGGTTTCGGTCGAAGTAGCGGAAGTGGTCAGGTGCCGGCGTGACGGCGGCTGGACGCCACGCGGCGGGCTTACTTCTTCATGCCGTGGACGACCACGAACTCTCCGGGTATCCGGTAGCCCGCATTGGACCGGAAAGGCTCGATCGAGGCCCGATACTCGGCATGAGCGGCCTCGCGAGTTTCGTCGTCGAAGCGCGCGTATGCCATCGCGACGGGCCCGCCCGCGAACGCGGCGCCCACGGCGGAATCGGGCCCATCGTACTCGAGGACTGTGGTGATCCGCTTGCAGATGACCTCCCCGAATCCGGCGGCCTCGTACGTCATGGAGAGGGCCTCGCCGGTTCCGAGCTGGAAGAAGAGCGGGCAAACCTCGGTGCTCACCCTCGAGTCGACGATCGGAAAGATCTCCGCCCACCCGCAGTTCTTTCGGGCTCCCCACACCGCGCACACCGCACGCCCCCCCGGCTTCAGCACCCGGAGCATCTCCTGAAGGGATCGAAGCGGATCGGGTACGTACATGAGGCCGAGGCCGCAGAGCACGGCGTCGAAGCTGGCGTCGGGGAAGCCGACATCCTCCGCGTCCATCCGATCGAAGCTGACGTGGCGGACTCCGAGTTCGGTGGCTCGCTCTGTCACGAGCTCCACCATCCTCTGCGAAATGTCCGTGCCGACCACCTCCCCGCTGGGCCCGACCGCGTCGGCTGCGGGCAGCGTCACGAGTCCCGTTCCGCAGGCCAGGTCCAGCACCCTCTCGCCCTCCTCGAGCTCGGCCATGCGGAGCAGTAGGGCCTGGGCGGGCTCGAGCTGGCGTCGCCAGTAGCCCTCGTAGTGATCGGCCGACCTGTCCCAGCCGTAGCGCTGAATCCGGCGTTGTAGCCTGTCATCCATTCGCGGGCCTCGTGTACCTGACTTCGCGGCGAACGAGCTGTGGCTCCGTGAAGATCTTCAGGTACACGCAGTGCGCCTCCGCGTCCTCGAGGGCCGCGAGCACCTCGGACTCCGGCGCGTCGCTCGTGACCGTGATGACGTAGCGGATTTCGCTGTACGCCACCGGGACCCTCTCATCCATGCCGTACTGCCCACGCACATCGTAGTCGGCCTGTACCTCGACCTCGAGCGACGTGATCGGGACGCCGCGTCGGGAGGCCCAGATGCCGTACGCGATCGCCAGGCACGAGCCGAGCGCGCCGCGGCCCAACACGCCCGGGTCCGGTCCTCGGCCCTCGCCTCCCCCCTTGGAGCTCATATCGACGGTGAGGTTCCAGGATCCGTCCTGCACCTCGCAGGTCAGGCCATCGATCATGCGCACCGTGGTGATCGCGGTGCCCCGGCCGACCGCGTCGCGCCGCTCCATGGCCTGCACGCCTCGCTCCACCGCCGTACGGATCTTCTCCGCCTTCTCGGCCGTGATCACGGGAGCGAACCCTGCCGCCGCCTTCTCCATGGCTCCTCCGGTCCCTCGGGTATGGTGGGTAGCGGAAGGGGTCAGAACCTCGACGCGGTGAGCTCTACGTCGGCTCCCGACCACGCTTCGCGGAACCGGCCCTCCGCCTCGTCCGCCGCGGCGGCCTTCCCCTGCGCTCGCAGCGCCTGCGTGAGCCCGAACAGCGCCCAGCCGTTCTCCGGGAAGCGCTCGAGATCCTGGAGGTAGTCTTCCTCGGCCTCGGCCGGGAGCCCCGCCTCGAGAAGAGCGCGGCCCAGTGAATGACGCACCGGAAGGTACCAGAGAGGCGGCTCCTCGTAGATCATGCCGCCCTCGATCTCGGCCGCCGCGCGGAAGTGCTCGACCGCCCCCGCCGCGTCGCCGGTGCGGAGCGCCAGCTCGCCCGCCAGCGCGTGTCGAGCGATCGTGATCACGGCGTTCGCTCCCTGCTCCTCCTCCGGAATGTCCTTTTCGGCCACGAGGCGCTCGATCGCGTCCAGCTCGGCGGCGGCCTCCGCTCCCCGCGCGGTCGCGGCGAAGGCGACCCCGCGCGCGTAATGGGCCATCGTCGTCGCCGTGTGGAGATCCGGCGCGGGCATCGGCGCCTCGAGCACGTCCTGCCAGCGACCGAAGGTGAGGTTCGCGAGCTGGGGAAGGACGACCACGGTCTGGATCCAGTAGATCTGCTCCGCGACATCGTGCGGCACCTTGGGAGCCACCGTGCGGGCCGCGTCGATCGCCTTCTCGCTCATGCCCGCCATCGTCGCGGCGAACCACAGGAAGTGGTAGTTGTGCGGGTAGTAGGCGCTCGGATACAGGCCCACGGGTCCCTGATCCTGGATGTATCCCTCGTCCGCGTGCACCGCGTGCTCGTTCGCGCGGACCGCATCGGCGTAGCGGCCGACGCGGATGTAGATGTGGCCGGGCATGTGGACGATGTGGCCGGCCCCCGGCATGAGCGCCGCGAGTCGATCGGCGCACTCGACCGCGCGCTCCGGATGCGCGGCTTCCACGGAGTGGATGTAGTAATGACAGGCGCCGGGATGGTCAGGGTCCAGCTCCAGCGCTCGAGTGAGCGACCCCAGGATCTCGTCCGTGCCCGGCCGCGGCGCGTTCCCCTCCCAGTAGGCCCAGGGGCTCAGATTCATGAGTGAGGCGGCGTAGAGCGCGAGCACGTCGCCGTCCTCGGGATGCGATTCGGCCGCGCTGCCCATCGCACGCGCGTAGGCGGAGTCGAGCGCCACCCGCTCGGCTTCCGGGTCGAGGCCGTAGCGTTGGGTAAGGGCTTCGATGAGGGCACGCTCACCGGAGCTCGCGTCCTCGGCAAGCTCCAATGCCCGCTGAGCTGTCGCGTAGGCTCTTCGCCCGCTCTCCGGATCCATCGGCGCGTTGATGTTGTTGCCGGAGGCCAGCGCGATGCCCCACCAGCACATCGCACAGTCGGGATCGTAGCGGAGCGCCTCCTCGTAGGCGCGCATCGCCTCGGCGTGGTTGAACGCGTACTGGAGCCGCAGTCCCTGGTCGAAGTAGTCCCGGGCTTCGGGCGAGCTCGTCGTGATCTCCCTGTGGTAGGCTCCGAGGTCATCGTAGCGGGGCACCGAGCCCGGCTGGCCCTCGACCGGCGCGGCGTAACGGGCGACGAGCGTGGTTGCGTCCAGCTCGCC
>JAUVMT010000269.1 GCA_030600085.1 Gemmatimonadales bacterium
GCCCACCGGTCGTGCCCGACGTGAAGTAGAGCAGGGCCATCTCATCGCTTCTCGTGTCGGCCGTCTCGAACTCCTCGGACGCGCCGTCGACCAGGTCGGCAAACCCCGACCACCCCGGCCGCCGGCCGCCTCCGGCGGCGATGCAGGTCTTCAGCTTCGAGGAGCCGCCGAGGCTCTCGACCGCCTCCTCCACCCGTGGCGCCACCTCCGTGATGGTGACGACGCAGGTGGCCTCGGCAGCCTGGATCCTGTGCGCGATATCCTTGCTCGAGAGCTGAGTCGTCCCCGGGCTCATCACCGCGCCGAGTCGGAAGCACGCCAGGCTCGTCAGCCACCACTCGATGACTCTCGGAAGGATCACGAGAACTACATCGCCACGGCGGACGCCGAGACCGGCAAGACCGTCGGCGACCTTCCGGCTCTCTCGGGCGAGCTCGGCGAAGGTCCACTGCCGCTCGTTGCCGTCGTCGTCGATCCACCACAGCGCGCGGCGCTGCGGATCCTCGGCCCAGCGATCGATGACGTCGCGGCTGAAGTTGAAGCGCTCGGGGACCTCCAGCCGAAAGTCCCCCCTCTCGTCCTCGAAGTCGCCTGCGTTCATGGACCTCCCCCGCTTGACAGGCCTGCCGGGCGCCGCGAGCGTTGCGCAAATGTCGATTCGAACCATCCTGCGCTCCCTCGTCACGGTCGGAAAGGGGACGGTCGGCGGACTCTCCGAGGATTCGGCCGGGTCCGACCCGATCGCTCTCTTCGATCGGTGGTTCTCCTCGGCGAAGAAGGCCGGGCTCTTTCTTCCTGAGGCGATCGCTCTCGCCACGGCCACACCGGACGGCGAACCGTCGGTCCGCATGATGCTGCTGAAGGGCTTCGACGATCGCGGGTTCCTCTTCTACACGAACTACGAGAGCCGCAAGGCCGCCGAGCTCGCCGAAAACGGACGGGCGGCCTTCCTGGTCTACTGGAACATCCTGCACCGTCAGGTGAGGGTGGAGGGCACCGTCGTGCGGCTGAGCGAGGAGGAGAGCTTCGCCTACTTCGGGACGCGGGCGCGCGGCAGCCGTCTGGGCGCCTGGGCCTCCGCACAGAGCTCGGTCCTCACGAGCCGGGAGGAGCTGGAGCGGCGATTCCAGGAGCGGAAAGCGGAGTTCGACGGCGAAGAGATCCCGCTTCCTCCGTTCTGGGGCGGCTTTCGGCTGCGACCCGACATCATCGAGTTCTGGCAGGGCCGAGTGGATCGGCTGCACGACCGCATCCGCTTCCGTCGCGACGACGACGGTTGGTCCGTGACACGGCTCTACCCGTAGCCGAGGCTGGCGTGGTCCTTGCCTGCTCTCCGAGCGTCGGCGAGTGCCGGCCTCGAGAGCCAGGCCCCTGTACGGGAGGCCCGCTGTCCGGTAGGATGTGGCCCTGCCGCGCCGCAATGAGACGGACTGGCAGTTACATGGCGCGACGCGCCCGGATGCGCCACCCGCCTGACGTCACTCAAGTGTAGAGCATGAACGGATGTCCACCGGTGTGAGCACGGAGCCGCTGCCTGCCTTGGAAGTCGATCGCGTAGTCAGCCAGCTGGTCGGGGAAGCGGCCGGTCCGACGCTGCTGTGCACGGCTTCCCTTCACGGCAACGAGCCGGCCGGCCTGCGGGCCTTGGAGAAGGTCTTCGCACGCCTCGAGGCCGAGCGGCCGCCGATGCGTGGCGAGTTCATCGGCCTCGTCGGGAACCTCACCGCCGTGTCGCGGGGAGAGCGCTTCGTGGACTCTGACCTCAACCGGCACTGGTCCCCGGCGAAGGTGGCTGCGCTGAGGGCTCACCGGGCAGATGCCCTCGAGGACACTGAAGACCTCGAGGCCGGACAGCTGCTTCAGGAGATCGACTCGGCCGTGGCTCGAGCTCGCGGCGAGGTCTACTGCCTGGACCTGCACACCACCTCCGGCGAGAGTCCGCCGTTCGCCACGGCGATGGACACGCTGCGCAATCGGCGCTTCGCTCTCGGCTTCCCGGTGCCTCATGTGCTGGGCCTCGAGGAGCACCTGGATCACACCCTGCTCGATCACCTGGATGGCGAAGGGTACATCACGCTCGGCTTCGAGGGCGGACAGCACGACGACCCCCGTTCGGTGGACCACTGCGAGGCGGGCATTTGGCTGGCCCTGGCCGAGACCGGCCTCCTCATCGAACCCGACGGTCTCCCGGCCGTCGCGGAGGCCCGCGAACGCCTCGCCGCGGCCACCAAAGGCTTGCCTCAGGTGGTGGAGGTCACGCACCGCCACGGCACCCGTGACGACGACGGCTTCCAGATGCTTCCCGGGTTCGTGAGCTTCCAGACGATAAGCGAGGGAGACCTGCTCGGCAGAAACGATCGCGGCGAGCTTCGTGCGCCCGAGGGCGGAGGCATCCTCATGCCCCTCTATCAGCGGCAGGGCGACGATGGCTTCTTCGTGATCCGGAAGTTCAGCGCCTTCTGGCTTACGGTTTCGTCCGCCCTTCGCCACCTCCGGATCGACGCCTTGCTACCGCTTCTGCCGGGCGTCCATCGCGATCGCGACCGGCCGGGCACGCTCCGCATCGACCGCCGCGTGGCGCGCTTCTACGCGCTCGAGATCTTCCACCTCGCGGGCTACCGGAAGAAGCGGATCGAGGGGGACCAGCTCGTCGTCACGCGACGAAACGAGTAGCCGGGACGCACCAACCGCGCCTGCTTCAACCCTCCAGCTTGGCGATTTTTTCCTTCAGGATCTCGAGTGCCAGATCCACATGACGGCGATGCGTCCGGAAGCAGAGGACGGCGAGCCGGAGCCAGAACACGTCGTCGATCGTCGTCGAGGAGAGGAAGATGCGGCCGTCCCGCTGCACCTCCTGGATCAGGCCGGCGTTGAACTCGTTGGGATCA
>JAUVMT010000059.1 GCA_030600085.1 Gemmatimonadales bacterium
CCGGCGGCGCGGACGTTCCCGGCGGTGCGGACGCCCCGAGGTCCGATAGCGTACGCGTCCACCTTCGCGGTCCCGATGTCGAGCTCGAGGTCGGGGTGGGTGTCCCGGACGCCGGGCGCTCGAGCCGTGGAGAGATCCGCTGGCCGGCTGCCGCCGTGTCCCCCGGGGTCGCCTCCGAATGGCGCAGCTACGAGCTGTCGCTCGCGGAGGGCGCCGATCCGTACGGCGCCGCCGATCGACTGTCCCTGCTCGTCGAGGTGACCAGCGAGGCGGCGGACGCGGTGCTCGTGTCGGAGGCGCCCGATTGGGAGCCATCCTTCCTGTTGCCGCTTCTCGAGCGGATGACCTCCGGCGGCGCACACGCGTACGTTCGGGTCGGCCCGGATCGCTACCTGCGGCTTGGCACGGAGCCGATCGAGGTCGACGAGGCGGCCGTGCGCAGGGCCGTGCTTGCCGCGCGACTGCTGGCCGTCCAGGGGAGCCCCGGCGATCTGCCGGCCTGGCTCTCGTCGGCGCTGCAGAGGCATCCGCGGAAGCTGGTGCTCTCGACCGGGCCGGGAGACGTGCCCGGCATATCGGCGACGCCCGATACCCGGCTGGACGGGGAGTGGTATCCGGAGCAGCCGGCGACCTCCGCGCCCACCAGTGCGCTGTTGAGTGGCCTTCAGTTGGCGGAACTGCCCCCGATTCGCGATGTGTTGCTTCTCGGCGGTTCCTGGGAGTGGGCGTCGCTGATGAGCCGGCGCGACCGACGTGGCGAGGCGCGGCCTCTGGCCGCGGCCGGGCGAGGCGGCGGCGCCCGCTGGGCACTGGTGGTGGGCTCGGGATACTGGCGGTGGGCGTTCAGAGGAGGCGAGGCTCGGCGAGTATATGAGGGCCTGTTCGGCGGCATCGCAGGCTGGCTGCTCGAGGGTGTCCAGCGGCGAGCGGTGGATCTGGCCGAAGTGCCGACCAGCGTCACGCCGGCCCGCTGGCGGGTGGAACCCGGGATCACCGATCTGGCCATCACGGTGTACGACAGCGCCGGACGGACCGTGTGGGCCCGGCGCTGGGATGAGCCGGAGGCGCTCGTCACGGGCCCCTCGTTGCCGGCCGGCCCGGCGAGCTTCGAGGCGGTGGGAGAGAGTCCCGACGGCCGGCTGAAGATCGAGCGACCGCTGGTCGTGCGAGCCGGCAGCGCCGAGCTCGAGCCGAAGCCGACGCGCCGCGAGGTCGCGCTTCCCGCTTCCGACCGAGGCGTCGAGGGCGAGCCACCGCGCCGATCCCGCGCCGTCTGGCCGTTCGCGCTGGCCATCGTGCTGTTCGGCGGCGAGTGGATCTGGCGGCGCAGGATAGGTCTTCGTTGAATCGACGGCCGAGTTGCGAGGAGAAGCAAGAGGAACGGGGGAAGGGGAGCTTGGAGAGAGGAAGTCTGGACCTGCGAAGCGAGCGACCGGAGCGCTCGCTCTGGCAGAGGATCGTCGATCTGGCGCTCACCGATGCTCGCACCCTCGATGGGGGTATCGACGAGATCTCGGTCGAGGAGCTGGAGAGGGCCCTGCTGGAGAGCGATTTCGGCGTCGAGGCCACCATGGAGCTGGTGGCCGAGCTGGAGCGCGCGGTGGAGCGCGGCAGAACGGGTAGCGAGAGCGACTTGCGGCGCCTTCTGGGCGACCGGATCCGGAGCATGCTGGAAAGGAACGGATCGGACGCCGTCGAGTTGGAGCGTCCGGCCGCCGGTCCCGGCATCGCCTTGATCCTGGGAGTGAACGGAACCGGTAAGACCACGACGGCCGGCAAGCTGGCGTGGCGCTTCGTACAGCAGGGCGAGAAGGTCTTGCTTGCCGCGACGGACACCTTCCGCGCCGGGGCCCAGGAGCAGCTCCGGCAGTGGGCCGAGCGGGTTGGGGCCGATTACGTGGGCGGCCACGAGGGCGGTGACCCCGCGGCCGTGGCGTTCGACGCGGTGGAAGCGGCGCTCGGCCGTGGCGTCGACCGCCTGCTCGTCGATACTGCGGGCCGACTGCACACCCAGCGCAACCTGATGGAGGAGCTCAAGAAGATCGATCGGGTGATCGGCCGCTTGCAGGCGGGAGCACCTCAGGAGCGCATCCTCGTCGTCGACGCGACGAGCGGGCAGAACGTGCTCACTCAGGCTGCGGAGTTCGGCGAAGCCCTGGACCTCACCGGACTGGTCGTCGCGAAGTTCGACAGCTCGGCCAGAGCCGGCACGATCGTCTCCGTGGCGCGGGAGCTCGCCTTGCCGGTACGGTACCTCGGCACCGGGGAGCGGCAGGAGGACCTCGAGCTCTTCCGGTCCGACCGCTACCTGGCGAAGATCTTCGCCTAGCGGGAGACGGGCATCGGTGAAGCCGAACGGCGGATCGACGCATCCGGGCGGCGAGTCGGCGGGCTCGAGCGGCGGCACGACCCTGTACCGGCCCGTCCAGTACCTGAAAGGGGTCGGGCCGAGGCGCGCCGAGACACTGACCCGCCTCGGCATCCGCAGCGCCTTCGACCTCCTCCTTCACCTCCCGCACCGATACGAGGACGCGACGACCGTGGCGAGCATCTCCTCGCTCGAGCCGGGCGACGAGGCCACGATCATCGGGCGCGTCGTCTCCAAGGGGGTGATCCGTACGCGACGGTCCCTTCGTGTTTTTCACGCCGTGCTGCGCGATGACACCGGTCAGGTCGAGTGTGCCTGGCCCGGACGTCCCTGGCTCGACCGCTCCATACGCAGGGGACAGCTCCTTCTGGCCACCGGCCCCGTCCGCTTCTATCACGGACGCCAGATGCAGCCGCGAGAGCATACCGTTCTCGCCGAGGAGGACGAGCTCGAGGGCGAGACCGGGTCCTCGGGACGGGTCTTCCCGGTGTATCCGGCCACGGAGGGGCTCTCCCACCGTCAGATTCGCGCGATCATCCAGGAGAACCTCCCGCGCCTGCTTCGGGACGTGTCGGGCAGGGAGGCCTTCGACGCGCGCTGGCGCTCCGAGCTCGGAGTTCCCGGACTGAGGGACGCGCTCGCCACCTTGCACGTACCGAGCTCCCTCTCGGACGTCGAGCCGGCTCGACGACGGCTAGCGTACGAGGAGCTCTTCTACCTGCAGCTCCTTCACTCCCGAGCCCGGCACAGACAGCGTCTGGCCCAGGAGGGGATCCGGTTCTCGGGCGATCGAGCGCTCACCGAGAAGTTCCTGGCCGCGCTACCGTTCCGGTTGACGGCGGCGCAGCTGCGTGCTTGGGGCGAGATCGAGGCCGACATGGAGCAGGAGCCGCGCATGTATCGCCTGCTCCAAGGCGATGTTGGAAGCGGAAAGACCGTCATCGCCGCGCTGGCGATGCTGAAGGCGGCCGAGAACGGGCGCCAGGCCGCACTCATGGCTCCGACCGAGCTCCTGGCCGAGCAGCACCATCGCACACTGTCGGAGCTGATGAAGAGCGTCGGAATACGGCCTCGCATCCTCACCGGTTCGGTTACCGGCTCACGCCGGGAGAGCGCTCTCAGCGAGATCGAGAGCGGCGAGGCGGCCGTCGTGGTGGGCACGCACGCACTCATCCAGGATGCCGTGCGCTTCGGTGCGCCGGGGCTCGTGGTGATCGACGAGCAGCATCGATTCGGCGTGGAGCAGCGGCGAACCCTGCGGGAGGCGGGCGAGAGCACCGACGCCCTCGTGATGTCGGCCACGCCGATCCCCCGCTCGATGGCGCTCACCCTGTACGGAGACCTGGACCTCTCCGTGCTGGACGAGATGCCGCCGGGCCGTACGCCGGTGACGACGGGGGTGCGGGGTGAGACGAGCCGCGAGGCGGCGTTCGACTTCCTGGAGGAACAGCTCGAGCAGGGCCGCCAGGGCTACATCGTCTACCCTCTCATCGACGAATCCGAGGTTCTGGACGTGAAGGCCGCGACGCTGATGCACGAGCGGCTCGTCGAGCGCTTCAGCGGCTTAGAGGTCGGGCTCATCCACGGCCGTCTCGCCGCGGCCGAGAAGGAGCGGGTGATGCGCCGGTTCGTGTTGGGCGAGGTCCAGCTCCTCGTGTCCACCACCGTCATCGAGGTCGGGATCGACGTGCCGAACGCGACCGTCATGTTCATCGAGGACGCGGAGCGCTTCGGGCTCGCGCAGCTCCACCAGCTCCGGGGCCGGGTCGGGAGAGGGAAGCACGCGAGCTACTGCGCGGCCTTCTACTCCGGGAAAGAGCCGCCGGAGCGGCTGGAGATCTTCGCCGGCACCACCGACGGCTTCGAGCTGGCGCGAGCGGACCTCCGCCTGCGAGGCCAGGGGAACCTGTTCGGAGAGCGTCAGCACGGTGCGCCCGAGCTCCGGTTCGCTGATCTGGAAAAGGACGCCGATCTCCTCGAGCACGCATGGCGCCGGGCGCGCGAGATCGTGGAGGAGGATCCCGAGCTTCGAGCTCGACCACACCGCCCGTTCGCCCGAGAACTCGCCGAGCGCTACGGCCGACGCGAGTCCCTGTACGAGGTGGGATGAGCGGCTCCGGCCTTGACCTTCGATCGGTCCGCCCGCAGAGTGGAGCGTCCCCTATCCGCTCCTAGCTTCGACAGGTGCGATGTCCCACGAGGATACGACGTCCCAGCCGGCTTCCGCCGACATCGTTGACATCCGCGATCTGAGCCTCCACACGGGCGAGGCCGTCCGGCTGCGAGGTTGGGTGCGGAAACATCGGTCGAGCGGAAAGATCCTTTTCGTCATCTTGCGCGACGGCACCGGGGAAGTGCAGGTCGTGTTCGCGAAGGGCGAGGTGGACGGACCCAGCTGGGAAACGGCGGAGGCTCTCGCCCACGAGGCCAGCATCGAGGTCGACGGCGTGGTTCGGGAGGACGCACGCGCTCCCTCGGGCTACGAGATCACCGGACGTCGGGTCGAGCTGATCGGCCCCTCCCCGGAATTCCCCATCCAGCCCAAGGAGCACGGCACCGATTTCCTGCTTCAGAACCGACACCTGTGGCTGAGGAGCCCGAGACAGGCCGCGATCATGCGGGTCAGGGACGAGGTGGTGCGCGCGATCCGGGACTTCTTCCACGAGCGGGATTTCGTCCTCGTCGACACCCCGATCCTGACCGGGGCGATCGGTGAATCGGCCGCCACTCTGTTCGAGACCGAGTACTTCGACCTCGGCAAGGCGTACCTCGCCCAGACGGGGCAGCTCTACCTGGAGGCGGCCGCGGCGGTCCTCGGCAAGGTGTACTGTTTCGGACCGACCTTCCGCGCCGAGAAGTCGAAGACGCGCCGGCATTTGGCCGAGTTCTGGATGGTGGAGCCCGAGGTCGCCTGGCTGGACAGCGAGGGCAACATGGGCCTCCAGCAGGACTTCATCACCTTCATCGTGACGCGCGTGCTGGAGAACCGGCGGGCGGATCTCGCGGTGCTGGAGAGGAAGATCGAGAACCTGGAGGCGGTCCGTCCGCCCTTCGACCGAATCAGCTACACGGAGGCGGTCGAGTATCTCCGGGCGGGGGGGAGTGAGATCGAGTGGGGATCGGACCTGGGCGCGGAAGACGAGACGAAGATCGCCGAGGGGCGCTCGGTGCCCGTCTTCATCTACGACTATCCGAAGCGGGCCAAGGCGTTCTACATGAAGGAGAACCCGGAGGACCCGCGAACCGTCAAGTGCAACGACCTGATCGCGCCCGAGGGATACGGCGAGATCATCGGCGGCAGCCAGCGTGAGGATGACCATGATCGACTGCTGGCGAGGATCAGGGAGGAGGATCTCCCCGAGGACACGTACGACTGGTACCTGGACCTTCGACGCTACGGGACGTTCCCTCACAGCGGGTTCGGCCTGGGCGTGGAACGCACGGTCGCCTGGATCTGCGGGCTCGACCACCTTCGCGAAGCGATCGCCTTCCCGCGGCTCATGACGCGCCTGAAGCCCTAGTCTTCTCCCCCCCCGCTCCTTTCCTCGCGTCGCTACGGCGTCCGCGCCGGACTTCGGCGGCCACCACTCCTCGTCGGCCGGCTGGAACCGAGATTGCACTGTCTTTCCTGAGCTTTTGATCGACCGCGCGACAACCCGCGTACCTGCTCGGAAGGTTGCCGCTCGACGGCGGTGAAATCGGCCGAATCCTGCGGCAACTCGCATGGATCGCGGCGAAAAGCGAAGGACGGGCACGATCGCCGAATGAGCAAGGAAAAGCGCACCGCCACGTCTCAAAACGCCGAGGGCGGCGAGAGCTCCGGGAAGGTTTCCAAAACCTCCGGCAAGGCTTCCAAAGCCTCCGGGAAGGGCTCCAGGAGCTCAGTCGAGCGCCGCAAAGCCTCAGGGAAGGGCGCTAAACCCTCCGGTGGCTCAAAGGCTCCCAAGGCCTCACAGGCCGCCAAAGCGGCGTCGCGGGTCGAATCGGTCGAGTCGGCCGAATCGGTGATCGACTCGTCGGATGAGCGGGCCGCCGAGCTGATCGGACTGTATCGGGATCTGGCCGCCGACCTGTCGGAGGCCGAGAATCTCGCAAAGGCCGTTTCAAGGACGCTGGAGCACTTCTGCCGCTTCGCCTCTTTGGCCGCCGGCTACGCATCCGTCGATCCGCTGACCGACTCACGGACGGAGACGTGGTGCACGGCGGAGGAAGGCCGATACGACGGCCTCCGAGAGGCCCTTGGTCGCTGGCATGAACGGGATGGCTACCTCCAGCTGGCAGAGTGGGACTCACCGGCGCCCACCGAGGCGGCCGGGACGCTCGTCGGCCGTGCCCTGGAATCGGGTCTTCCGGTCATGCTCGACGAGATCGATGCCGAGGCGATCGAGGAAGCCGACGTGGCGCTCCAGTCGGGCCTCCGAGCGGCGTTCGCGTTTCCGGTGTTCTTCGGAAGCGAGGTCGTGGCCGTGGTCGCCTTTTTCGCGGAGGATCCGGGGCGGCTTTCCGAACCGCTGGCACAGGCCGTTCAGTTCGCGCTCCGACAGCTCGAGGTCGTGGCCGGCAGCGAGCGGGCGGACCGAGCGGTTCGAGCGGCCGCGAGGCACGCTCGAGCGCAGGCCACGGAGCTGAACGACATGGCGGTGCGGCTGCGGGACGGCGGCTCTCAGGGCGGGGACGGGATGTACGATGCGCTGACCGGCTTCCCGAGGCGGCGCCTCCTTCTGGACCGGCTTCAACAGGCGTTGCGACGCCGGCAAAGGAACCCGGACGTTCAGTTCGCCGTGTCCTGCGTTGGCCTGGAAGGACTGCGAACGGTGCGAGACCGTCTCGGGCTGAGAGCGTCCGAGGAATTCCTCCTTGCCCTGTGTCGCCGCATGGAATCCGCGGTGCGTCCGGCAGACACGATCGCCCGTACCGGTGAGGACGAGTTCACGATCCTCCTGGAGGACTCTGACGGCTTGAAGGACGCCAATTCCGCCGCCCAGCGCATGCAGGACGCCATCCGCCGGCCCTACCGCCTCGACGATGAGGAGGTCAGCGCCGGCGCCAGCATCGGCCTTGCGCTGAGCCACCCTGCCTACGAGTACGCGGAGACGATACTCCGGGACGCGACGGCCGCCCTGCGCGCCAGCCGCGCCTTCGGCGACGAGCATCCGAGAGTGTTCGACCTGGCCGAGCAGCCTCGCTCCTACGGCGCCCGGCCTCGCGAGCAGGATGTCGTCGAGGCGCTGCGCGACGGAGAGATGGCGCTCGAGTACCAGCCCGTGGTATCGCTCCGTAGTGGGCGCGTGGCGGGTTTCGAGGCTCGCGCCAAATGGCTGCATCCGGAGCGCGGCAAATTGGCTCCGGAGCAGTTCCTCCCGGAGTCCGGTGCGGGACCGGCCGTCTCGGCCCTCCTGTCCTGGAGCCTCCGCCAGGCCGCGACACAGGTAGTAGAGTGGCGAAGGCAACGGCCGGGCTCTCCGCCGTACGCGGCGCTCGTGCTCTCTTCCGAGCAGTTCTACAGCCCGGATCTCGTGACGGAGGCGTGGGATGTCCTCACCAACACAGACCTGGACGGAGGCCTTCTCAGGCTCGTGGTCCAGGAAGGCGTTCTCGCGCAGTCTCCGGGCCAGGCGGCCCAGATCCTGGCCAGCCTCGGCGCGCTCGAGGTCGGCGTCGTGATGGAAGGCTTCGGCACCGGATACTCCTCGCTTCCCAACCTGCACCGCCTGAGGCCGCGCGGCCTCGTCATCGACCGTGCGTTCCTGGTCGGCGCGTCCAATCGCCCCACCCAGTGGCTGGTGGCGCGGACCATCGTCGAGCTCGCCAGGATCATCGAAGCGGAGGCGATCGCCGCCGGGATCGAGAACGGAGATCAGTTGACCCGGCTGTTTCAGTTGGGCTGTCAGCGGGCACAGGGTCCCTACTTCGGCGGCGGGCTGGATGCCGGCAAGACGCGAGCCCTCGTCGAGGAGGGGTTCGGCGCGGAAGTGAAGTCGCTGCGCCGGCCGGCTGAGGGTGGGGTCGCCGGATCGCCTTTCACGCGCTTCCTGGAGCAACGGAGCTAGGCCCGCGCTTCCTGGAGCAGCCGAGCTAGGCCCGATCTCGCTCCTCACGCTTCACGCTCTCCCACAGCAGATCGAGCTCCTCGAGCGAGACGCGGCGCGGGTCGATGCCCTGCTGCTTAGCCCGGGAGAGAAGCTCGCCGAAGCGCCGCTCGAATTTCTCCGTGGCGCTCGACAGGGCCGGGCCTGGCGGCACATCGCATAGCCGGGCGACGTTGACCGCCGCGAACAAGAGATCTCCTACCTCCTCTTCGACGGCTTCGCTCGCGGCTTCTTCAGCGGCTTCTTCAGCGGCTCTGCGGGTGGCCGGATCGGGGGTCACGTCCGGGGCCAGCAGCGCCTCCAGCTCCTCGATCTCCTCCAGCAGCTTTCGGAGCGCACCGCGGGCGTGGGGCCAATCGAAGTTGAGGGAAGCCGCCTCACGTTGGACATGAAGAGCCCTTCCGAGCGGATCGGCGGGCTTCGAGAAGCTGCCTTCATCACGAGAGTTACGTTGCTGGTTGGGCATGGCCGGGATATACTAGGCGCGATTTGAAAACGGAGTCAAACGACCGTCGCCGAGCCTGGGTGGAAGTAGACCTCTCGGCGATTCGCCGGAACGCCCAGCGGCTGGCCGCGTTGCTCCCCGGGTCCCGGCTGCTTCCCATGATCAAGGCCGACGGATACGGGCTGGGAGCCGTGCGCGTGGCCCACGCGCTCTCATCCGCCGACGTGTGGGGCCTCGGTGTCGCGACGGCGGAGGAAGGGGCGGTCCTCCGCTCGGCCGAGTACTCGGGTCGTATCGTCGTCTTCTCCCCGCTGCCCTCTCGGGACGCCGCGGACATCGTGCAGGGCGAATTGGAGCCGGCCGTCACGAGCCTCGAGGCGCTGGAGGCGTTCGGCCGGGTCGCCGCAGGCGCCGGAGCCCGGCTTCCCGTGCACCTGGAAGTCGACACGGGCATGGCCAGGCTGGGAGTGCCGGCGGGAAGTGTCCGCTCCTGGGCTAGCGACCTCGCGCGCCTGCTGGCGGACTATCCCCTCACGCTGGCGAGCACGTTCACGCATTTTCACTCGGCGGACTCGGACGAGGCGGCCACTCGAGCGCAGTGGGCCGAGTTCCAGGGCGCGCTGACGAGCCTGCGCGATGAGGGGATCGAGCCCGGGCTCGTCCACGCGGCGAACAGCGCGGCCGCCCTGCGGTACAAGGAAGTCGCCGCCGACGTGATTCGACCCGGAATCGCGCTGTTCGGGGGAGGCGAGGCATCCGGCGAGCCCGTCGTATCGGTGTTCGCGCGCGTTCTGGATGTCCGCGAAGTGGGCCCTGGACAGACGGTGAGCTACGGTGCGACGTACCGGACGAGCGAACGGAGCCGGCTCGCGACCCTCGCCATCGGCTATGCAGATGGAGTGCGCTTCGAGCTGTCGAACCGGGGCCACGTGCTCCTGAGCGGAGTCCGAGCGCCCGTTCGCGGTGCGGTGTGCATGGATGTAATGGTCGTGGATGTCACCGCGATCCCCGACGTCCGTCCGGGCGACATCGCCACGGTTCTGGGACGCGACGGCGAGGAAGAGATCACGCTGAGGGAGCTGACGGAGCAGTGCGGAACGATAGAGTACGAGATACTGACGGGCCTGAGCCCCCGACTGCCCCGCATCTCGGTGGAGAGCGGCTGACCGTGCCGGCTCCGTGAGCGGCGCGGCGGCGGAGGGCGGCCTGCTCGACGCGGCTCGAGCGGTGAAGGAGCGGGCTTATGCGCCCTACTCGGAGTTTCGGGTGGGCGCGGCGCTCCAGTCGACGGACGGCCGGATCTTCACCGGCTGCAACGTCGAGAACGCCTCTTATCCGGTCGGGCTCTGCGCCGAAAGGGCGGCGTTGGGCACTGCGGTCGCTTCGGGCGCGCGCCGTTTCGGGCTCCTGGCGGTCGCTTCTGACGCGGCGACGCCGACGCCTCCCTGCGGGATGTGCAGGCAGGCTCTGTCGGAGTTCGGTATGGAGCTGAAGATCGTGAGCACCAGTCGCGACGGCGTTTGCGTGAGCTGGCGGCTCGGGGATCTTCTTCCCGCGCACTTCGAGCTCCAGGATCGCAGCGGGGAGGGCGCCGATGGCTGATCTGCGGGCATCGCGCGATCGCTTTCCGCTTCATCCATATCCATGGAGCGCCCCCCTGGCGTTGCTCGCGGCCGGTGCGGCACTCATCGGCCTGGCCGGCTGCACGGAGGAGTCGATCGTGGCCGTCGATCCCGACGTGCCCG
>JAUVMT010000240.1 GCA_030600085.1 Gemmatimonadales bacterium
GCCGGATCGAGTCGCAGCGTCGCGAGTTCACCGTGAGGGCGCGCTGGGAGCTCAAGACCCCTGATGAGTTCGGGAAGATGGTGTTCTCGAGACAGGACGGGCAGCTGGTTCGCCAGCGGGACCTGGCACGGGTCGAGCTGGGGCCGGAGAACGATCGTATGATCCTCCGCTACAAGGGGACGACCGCCATAGCGATCGGCGTGGTCCGCCAGTCGAAGGCCAACCTGATCGAGGTCTCGGACCGGATTCAGGCCGAGTTGCCGAAGATCGAGCAGGAGCTGCCGCCGGGCGTGGAGCTGAACGTCGGCTTCGACCGGTCCATCTTTGTCCGCCGCTCGATCGAGGAGGCCCAGGACACTCTCCTCCTGGCGGGGATCCTGGTCGTGATGATCATCTTCGTCTTCCTGCGGAACCTGAGAGCCACGATCATCCCGGGGCTGGCGATCCCGACCTCTATCATCGCGGCGTTCGGGGTCATGTACTTCCTCGGCTTCACCATCAACAACCTGACCCTGCTCGCCCTCATCCTCGCGATCGGGATCGTGGTCGACGATGCGATCATCGTGATGGAGAACGCCTATCGGCATCAGGAGGAGCTGGGAGAGAATCCCACGGAAGCCGCGATCCGCGGCACGAGCGAGATCGCCTTCGCGGTCATCGCGACGACGATCGCTTTGGTGGCCGTCTTCTCGCCTCTCGCCTTCCTGCGCGGGACCACGGGCCGGCTGTTCGCCGAGTTCGGTCTCTCGATGACCGCCGCGGTGGTGGTCTCTTCATTCGTTGCGCTCACGCTCACCCCGATGCTGAGCGCGAAGATCCTGCGGGTCCCGGAGAGCCACGGCAGGATGTTCAACTTCTTGGAGCGGGTCTTCATGCGGATCGCCGACCTGTACCGCGGGAGCCTGACTTGGGCGGTCCGCCACCGCCGCTACGTGACCCTCGGCGCCTTCGCTACGGTCTTTCTCGCCGTCTTCGTCTTCAGGGCGCTGAAGCGCGAGTTCGTGCCGCCGGAAGACCAGGGGTACTTCGTGGCGATCACCGTGGCGCCAGAGGGGGCGTCCCTCGAGTACACGGACGAGTATCAGCGGCGGATCGAGCAGATTCTCCTCGGCGTGCCCGAGATCGAGCACCTGTTCAGCGTGATCGGGTGGGGAGGACGGGTGAACGGCGCCATCGCCTTCGCCCGCTTCTCGGACTGGGATGACCGCGACCGGTCGGTGCAGGAGATCATCTCGGAAGTCCAGCCTCAGATGTTCGCGATTCCGGGGGTCTTCGCCTTCGCGAACAACCCGCCTGCGTTCGGCTGGGGCAGTCCGGTCAACTTCGTCGTGCGCAATCCGAACTTCGACTCGCTGGCTGTCGGGATGGATCGTTTCGTGGCGAGAGCGCGTCAGATTCCGGGGCTGGTCAACGTCGACACGAACCTCCGCATCAACAAGCCCGAGCTGACGGTGATCTACGACCGTGACCGGGCGGAAGACCTGGGCGTGCCGATCGCCGACATGGCGACCACCCTCCAGACGATGCTCGGAGGGCGGGAGGTCAGCACCTTCACCCGCGAGAACAAGCTCTACGATGTGATCGTTCAGATGTCACCGGACGCCCGGGCCACGCCGAGCGACATGACGGGCCTCTACGTCCGGGGGAGGGACGGCTCGCTGGTGGGCCTGGACGCGCTGGTTCGCGTAGAGGAGACTGCCAGCCCGCGTCAGCTGAACCACTACTCGAGGGTGCGCTCGTTCACCCTCACCGGCAACCTCGCCCCGGGCTTCACGCTCGGAGAGGCGCTCGATTCCCTGAACGCGGCCGCGGCCGAGGTTCTGCCGCGCGGGAGCACGACCGCCCTGGCGGGCGACTCGCGAGAGCTGGAGGAGAGCGGCTCCGCCCTGCTGTTCGCCTTCCTCCTCGCGCTCGTCGTCGTTTACATGGTGCTGGCGTCCCAGTTCGAGTCGCTGGTCCATCCGTTCACGATCCTGCTCTCCGTGCCGCTGGCGGTGACGGGCGCGCTGACCACGCTTCTGATCGCCGGTTCCACGCTCAACCTGTTCAGCCAGATCGGGATGGTGCTTCTCGTCGGCCTCTCGACGAAGAACTCCATCCTGCTCGTCGAGTACGCGAACCAGCTGAAGGAGCGCGGACTGGACACGGTTGAGGCGATCCTCGAGGCCGGCCGGATTCGTCTGCGGCCGATCCTGATGACCTCCGTCGCCACGATCGCGGCGATCATGCCGATCGCCCTCGGACTGGGAGCCGGCTCGGCCAGCCGGCGCCCGCTGGGGTATGCGATCCTCGGAGGGATGCTCGTGTCGACGACCCTGACGTTGTACCTCGTACCTGTCGTCTACATCCAGCTCGATGGCCTGCTCGCCCGGCTTCGTAGCCGACGGGGAGCGCCGGCGCTCGAGCCTGTGGAGGCTAGATGAGGACCATTCGGAGTGAGTCGGCGGCCGTTGCGCTGCCTCTGCTGCTCCTGCCGCTGGGGCTCGGCGCAGCGTCGTGCAGCGCCGAGTCGAGCGAAGGCGCCGCCGGTGGCGGGCCGCCGCCGGGGATGCCGGTCGAGGTGGTGATCGCCCAGGAGCAGACCGTCGTCGAGACGATCTCGGCGACCGGCCAGATCGAGGCCGTGCAGTCGATCGAGCTTCGCCCCGAGGTCGAGGGGCGGATCGTGCAGATCCTGGCTCGGGAAGGGGCGGAGGTCCGTCGCGGCACGCCGCTCTTCAAGGTGGACGATGCCGAGCTCAAGGCCGAGGTCGCCCGCCTTCAGGCTCAGCGGGATCTGGCCGCCCATGCGCTGGAGCGTACGCAGGCCCTGATCGAGGAAAGGGCTACCTCGCCGGCGCAGCTGGACGAGGCCGAGGCGAACGCCAGAAGCACTCAGGCCGAGCTGGATCTCATCCAGGTGCGACTCGAGCGCACCGTCGTGCGCGCTCCCTTTTCCGGGGTCATCGGCGAGCGTCTCGTCAGCGTCGGCGACTTCGTGAACCGGACGAGCACCCTCACGACGCTGCAGACCGTGAACCCGCAGCGGGCGAGCTTCCGGGTGCCCGAGAGGCACGCGGAGGCGTTGGCCGTCGGCCAGAAGGTGTCCTTCCGCGTGGCGGCTGTCGTCGAGCGCGAGTTCATAGGGGACGTGGAGTTCGTGGATCCGGTCGTCAGCCTTCCGAGCCGCACGATCACCGTGAAGGCCAGCGTGCCGAACCCGGACCGCTACCTGAAGCCGGGGATGTTCATCGAGGCGAGCCTGACGACCGAGGAGCGTCCTAACGCCGTCGTGGTTCCGGAGGACGCGATCCTCCCCCTCTCGGGCGCCGACTACATCTGGGCGATCACCGAAGGCCAGGCCACGCGCCGGCAGGTGGAGCTTGGCATTCGTACACCAGGCTTCGTGGAGCTCAGGGCGGGCGCCGCGGCCGGCGACACTGTGGTGGTCGGCGGTCTGGAACGCCTCTCTGAAGGCGCCCCGGTGATGGCCATCCC
>JAUVMT010000232.1 GCA_030600085.1 Gemmatimonadales bacterium
GACCAGGCGGCACGCTACCGGGAAGGGCAAACCGGTCTGCTCGGCTTCTTCGTCGGACAGGTGATGCGCGCCACCAAGGGGACGGCGAATCCCGAGCTGGTCGGTCAGCTCCTCCGCGAACGTCTCGGATGACGGGCGGCGAATCGAGCGCCCGCAGCGGTAACCGAGGTCCGGAAACCGCGCCCGATCTGGATCCGGAGCTGTTCGAGGAGATCCGCCGTATCTTCGCCGACCGGATCCCATTCAACCACCTGATCGGGCTCGAGCTGACCTGTTTCACGTCCGAGCGCGCCAGCTTCCGCTTCGAGATGAGGGACGACCTGGTCGGCAACTACGTGCGTCGCACGCTTCACGGCGGAGTGATCTCCGCCACCCTGGACGCCACGTGCGGGATGGCCGCGCTGCTGGGATCTCTCCAACGCAAGGACCGAACGGCTGAGCAGAAACTGGCCCTGTTCGGCCGGCTCGGGACGATCGATCTGCGCGTCGACTTCCTGAGGCCCGGAATGGGCCGCTACTTCGAGGCCACGGGTTGGGCGCTGCGTGCCGGGAAGAGCGTCGCCGTCACGCGGAGCGAGCTGCGGAACGACGAGGGACGGCTAATCGCCGTGGGCACGGGGACTTACACGGTGACAGCTCCGCCGGCCTGATGCGGCGCTTTCAGACCCTCCAAGACGTCGATTGGGGAAACTGGGAGCCGACCGAGCGCGCCACACTCCTGTTCGTCATCGGAGATGAACGCGTCTTGCTGATCCGAAAGAAGCGCGGCCTCGGAGCAGGGAAGATCAACGGGCCGGGCGGGCGCATCGACGACGGCGAGACCGCCATCGAGGCAGCGGTGCGCGAGGTCCGCGAGGAGCTGTGCATCACGCCCACACAGGTCAGGCAGCACGGGGAGCTCCTGTTCCAGTTCACGGACGGCTTCTCCATCCACGGGTACGTCTTCCGCGCCGAGGGTTGGGAGGGCGAGCCCGAGGAGACCGAGGAGGCGATTCCCCTGTGGACGCCCTTCGACCGGATCCCCTACGACGAGATGTGGACGGATGATCGGATCTGGCTTCCCTGGCTTCTCGATCGCCGGGAGTTCCGCGGCTGGTTGCTGTTCGAGGATGACGACCTCTTGGAGCATCGATTCGAACTGGATCCGGCCGGCACCTCTTGAATCTCCAGGCCACAAAGGAATCTTTATGATCGCTTCGAGGACGCGTGTGCGGCTCTTCCTGGCCGCGGTCGCTCTCGCCGGCGTCTGCGCTCCCGGGCTTGCGGCTGCGCAACCGCAGGACGCGACGGCTCTCGTGGGCGGCCAGCTCATCGATGGCTATGGCGGGCCCCCGCTTCGCAACAGCGTGGTGCTCATCGAAGGCGAGCGGATCACCGCGGTCGGGCGCGTGGGCGAGGTGGAGATCCCGGCGGGAGCGGAGGTCATCTCGACCGAGGGGATGACCGTGCTGCCCGGCCTGTGGGATATGCACGTCCACCTGATGATCGTGGGGCACGCGGACTACGCGTACTGGGACAGCATTTATCCGCCGAAGTTCGAGTCGGTGATCATGCCGGCGGCCGCACGCCAGCTGCTCATGGCCGGCGTGACGAGCGCTCGTGACCTCGGGGCGCCCCTCGCCGAGAGCATCGCCATCCGCGAGGCAATCAGCCGGGGGGAGATTCCGGGTCCGACGCTCTACGTCTCGGGTCCCTTCATCCAGCACGCTCCTTATCCAGGAACGGAGGCCTTTCGCTGGGGGGTGAGCGGTCCCGAGGACGCTCGGGTGAAGGTGCGCCGGCTCGCCGAGGCTGGCGTCGATGTCGTCAAGCTGATCGACCAGGACCAGATGACGCTGGCGGAGCTCGAGGCCGTGGTGGACGAGGCGCACCGCAACAGCCTACCCGTGGTGGCGCACGGCCACCGTCCCGAGGAGATCCGCCGCGGCGTGGCGGTCGGCGTGGACAACTTCGAGCATTCGGGTTTGGCCACGGCGCCGGAGTACCCGCCCGACGTGATCGCCGCGATCCGCGAGCGCACGGCCCAGATGAACCTGGGCCCGCTCTACTGGACGCCCACCATCGAGGGGCTGTTCAACTACGAGTACGTGCGCGACAGCTGGCGGGAGCAGCTCGACGACCCGTGCATGGAGGACGGCCTGCCGGCCGAGATCGTGGCCGACATCCGGGCATCTCTAGAAGGCTACGACCAGCTGCCCTACTTCCAGATCACGCCCAACCGCAGCCCGACGCTGCAGCGGAAGTTCTGGCAGCTTCGGGAGGCGGGGGTGGTGATGCTGATCGGCACGGATTCCGGCATCCCGGGCAAGTACCACTGCCAGTCGACCTGGCACGAGCTAGACACCTGGGTGAACGGCCTCGGGGTGGATCCGATGGAGGCGATTCGCTCGGCGACCTACTGGCCGGCCGCCATGATGGGGGTGGCCGACGAGGTCGGCACGATCAGCGAAGGGAAGTACGCGGACATCATCGCCGTCCGAGGCGACGTGCTCAAGCACATCGATCTGCTCCAGGACGTCGATCTGGTGATCCGGCGGGGCGTGCGCCACAAGTAGCCCGGCGTCGGCTCAGGCGACGCCGGAAGCCAACTCCGCCTCGAGCGCTGCGATCTCCGCCCTCACCGCTTCGACGACATCCTCGAGCGGGACGAGTCGGGCTTCCGATTCGGTACGCCGCTTGAGCTCGGCGCCGCCGGCCTTCAGCGAGCGCTCGGAGACCAGTAGCCGCAGCGGCACCCCCTGCAGGTCCGCGTCATTCAACTTCACGCCGGGGCTCGCGTCGCGGTCATCGAAGAGAACCTCGACCTCGGCGGCCTTCATCCTCTCGTAGAGGTCTTCCGCGGCGGCCGCTGTCTCACCCGATTTTGCCAACGAAACGAGGCTGACTTCGAACGGCGCGACGCTCACCGGCAGGGCCAGTCCCCGCTCATCCCTGTGCTCCTCGGCGACGCAGGCCAGCAGCCGGCCGAGGCCGATGCCGTAGGAGCCGAGCACGATGGGCTTCTCTTCGCCGTCTTCGTCCGTGTAGTACGCGCCCAGCGCCTCGGAGTACTTGGTACCCAGCTGAAAGATGTTGCCGACCTCGACGCCTCGAATCATCTGAAGGGTCCCTCGGCATTCGGGGCAGGGGGCACCGTCGAACGCGGCCGCGATCTCGGCCACGACGTCGGCCTCGTAGTCGCGGCCGCAGCTCGTGTTGAGCAGGTGATAGTCCGGCTCGTTCGCGCCCAGGACCAGATTCGGCGACATGGCGACGAGCTCGTCCACGATGACGAGGGAGCCGCTTCGGTCGATTCCGATCGGCGAAGCGAAGCCGGCAACCGCCCCGACCGCCTCGATCTCCTCGTCGTGCGCCGGGCGCAGGGTGAGCGCCCCGGCGTGCCGCTGCACCTGGATCGGGTTCGCGTCCATGTCTCCGCGGACGATCGCGACGACGAGTCGTTCGGCGCCCTCGTCGTCAGCCCCGCCCGGAAACGTGCCCATGAAGAAGACGATCTTGCCGGTCCGCTCCGGTTCGACGCCCATGAATGAGCTCAGCTCCGCGATCGTCTTCGAACCCGGCGTATGGACTCTCTCGATCGGCAGCGGCGCTTCATCCGGCGCGTCGCCGCGATCGAAACGAGC
>JAUVMT010000162.1 GCA_030600085.1 Gemmatimonadales bacterium
GCCGAGCACGGCGGTCCTCGCGTCACGTTGCTGGAGCTCGTTCGGCGCCGCGTGACCGGGCCGGACACCTCACTCTTCGCCGGCGTCGACACGACGCTGGCGGGCGCGGCGTGGGCGCTGGGGGGGAAGGGCCTGGTGGAGGCCGATGGAGATGGCCTCGCGGAGGCCATAGCTGGCTACCGGCATCTGTTGGAGGAAGCCCGGGAAGACCTGGTCGCACGGGCTCCCTCGCGCGCCGTGCCGGCTCTCGCTCGTGCCCTCGAGGCGCTGCGCGAGACACGGAGCTCAGCCGGCGGTGGAGCCGGCCCGGGTGGAGTCGCGGCCGATAATCCGGGCGGAGACCAGGCGATGCTCCGGGCTCTGGACGAGCGAATCGAGACGCTGCAGGAAGCGATCCTGGCGGCCGCTTCCGTCACGCTGGTCGCCGAGTCCGGGGACGATGTTCTCGTACCCGGTCAGAGCTTCTGGGTGCGTGTGAAGCTGTGGAACGGAGGCCCGTTCGAGCTTGAGACCACGCCCTCCCAGCTGGCCGTCCCCGGCGGCTGGATCGTGGCCGGCGACGACGAGATCGCCCGGGAGCCGGGAAGCCGCTTTTATCCGGCCAGCCTGGAAGAGGCGCGGCAGCGCAGCGACGACGCCAGGGCGAACGGGCTCGGCGCAGAGGAGGGCGGAACCGGAGGCCAGCGGACGGCGCCGACCGTGCTCTCATCCGGAGGCCTGGCGGCCTGGGGCTTTCGCGTACGGATCCCGCCTGACGCAGACCCCTCACAACCGTACTATCTGCAGCGTGATCGAGCCGGCGACCTCTACACGTGGCCCCGGGACCCGTTGCTGCGTGGTCGCGCCTTCGGTTCGACCCCCGTTTCCGCGACCGTGGAGCTGCGTCTGCGAGCCGGCGCCGCCGAGACCCGCCTGGCCGTCAGCCGTCCCGTGCGTTTCCGAGGCGTCGACAAGGCAGTCGGCGAGTACTGGCGCCCGCTGCTTCTTCTCCCCGCCATCTCCGTCTCGATCGAGCCGCGCACGATGGTGTGGCCGCTCGGGGAGGAAACAGCGCGACCCGTCGTCGTGACGGTCCGAAGCGAGGCACCGGAGGGTCTGGAGGGCCGGCTACGTCTGCTGGCGCCGGATGGCTGGTCGGTCTCTCCCGCCGAGCAGTCGGTCGTGCTCGACGCTCCCGGCGTGCTCCGCTCCTATTCCTTCGAGATCGCGCCCACGGGCGGGCCGTACAGCGGAACAAATTCGGCCGGGTGGCTGCACGCCGTGGTCGAGGGGGGCGGCCGCTCCTACGCCCAGGAGGCTGTCGTAATCGACTATCCACACATCGAGCCGACGCCCTACGTGAGCTCCGCGAAGACGGCGCTGCAGCGTGTCGATGTAGAGGTCGACGCCGACCGGCGGGTCGGGTACGTGAGGGGCTCGGGCGATCAGGTGCCCGAGGCGATCCGCCAGCTCGGGCTGCCGGTCGAGATGATCGAGCCGGGCGACCTGGAGTCGAACGGGCTGGAGCGCTTCGATGTCATCGTCCTCGGGGTTCGGGCCTACGAGGTTCGGTCCGACCTCGCGGCGGCGAACACGACGCTGCTGGACTGGGTGCGAGACGGCGGGGTTCTGATCGTCCAGTACAACAAGTACGAGCTCCCCGATGGTGGCTTCGCGCCGTACCCCGTAGCCATGGATCGGCCGCACGGCAGGGTCACGGACGAGGCGTCGGAGGTGACGCTTCTGAGCCCGGAGTCTCCCGCGTTCCTTCGCCCGAACCGGATCACGGAGATCGACTTCGAGGGCTGGGTACAGGAGCGGGGGCTCTACTTCCTGAGCGAGTGGGACGAGCGCTACACCCCTCTGCTTGCTGTCGCCGACGCCGGCGAAGGCCCCCAAGCGGGCTCGCTCGTCGTCGCGCGGGTGGGAGACGGATTGTGGGTGTACGCCGGCCTTTCGTTCTTCCGCCAGCTGCCGGCCGGCGTTCCCGGGGCGTACCGACTCTTCGCCAACCTGCTCTCGCTCTCCCCGGACGAATGGCCGGTCGGGGAAGAGTAGACCGACGCGCCGCCCTCTCGGGCCTCGCCGGGCTCGTCATGGCGGCGGGCGGGCTCTTTCTGCCCGGCTGTGGCGGGCCTTCCGGAGAGAGCCTGATCGTCTACTCTCCGCACGGCCGAGAGCTCCTCTCCTATTTCGCTCGCGAGTTCGAGGCGGCGAACCCGGGCGTATCCGTGCAATACCTGGACATGGGATCACAGGAGATCCTGGATCGGCTGCGCTCTGAGAGGGTCAATCCGCAGGCCGATGTTTGGTGGGGCGCCCCGAGCGGCATGTTCGTCCGGGCGGCCGAAGATGGGCTCCTGGAGCCGTCCGAGCCGACCTGGGCGGAGGCCTTACCGCCGGGAGCTCGCGATTCGGAGGGGCGCTGGTTCGGGAACTATCTGACGCCGGAGGTCATCGCCTACAACTCGGACGCGCTGGCTCCCGAGGAAGCTCCGGCGGACTGGGATGAGGTGCTGGAGCCACGCTGGAGAGACCGGGTCCTGATCCGCGATCCGCTGGCTTCCGGCACGATGCGGGCGATCTTCGCCGCCATCATGTACCGCGAGTACGAGCGCACCGGCGGCTTCGAGGCGGGCTACGACTGGTTGCGGCGACTGGACGCTCAGACGAAGGAGTACGTGCTCAACCCGACGCTGCTGTATCAGAAGCTGGCGCGGCGTGAGGGGTTGGTGACGCTGTGGGACATGCCTGACATAGAGACTCTGCGGGCGACGACCGATCTGCCGATCGACTACGTCATCCCGGCGAGCGGGACGCCTGTGGTCGTCGACGGGATCGCGGTCGTCGCGGGATCCTCCAGCGCGGATCTGGCCCGGCGGTTCGTGGAATTCGCGGGCAGCCGACAGAGGGTGATCGAGGCCGCGGAGCGCTTCTTCCGGATTCCCGCCCGCTCTGACATCCCCTCCGACTCGCTGCCCGTGTGGCTGCAGAGAATCCAACCTCGAATCCAACCGATGCCCATGGACGCCGCCTTCATCGAGAAGAACGTGGGCGAGTGGCTCCGGCATTGGGACCGCGAGATCCGGGGACGCGGCCGAGCGGCGGAAGGGGACGAATGAGCCGGGAGCGAGACGGATGAGCCTCGAGCTGCGCGGCCTGCGAAAGCGGTTCGGGGAGGTGGTGGCCGTCCGCGACTTCACCCTGGAGCTCGAGCCCGGCGAGCTGATGACTCTGCTGGGGCCCAGCGGCTGCGGCAAGACGACGGCTCTGCGGCTGATCGCCGGCTTCGAGACGCCGGATGCCGGCCGGGTAGTGTTCAGGGGAACGGACGTGACCGCCCGGTCACCCCAGAAACGCGGCTTCGGGATGGTCTTTCAGAGCTACGCGCTCTTCCCACACCTGTCCGTGTTCGAGAACGTCGCGTTCGGACTCAAGGCTCAGCGCAAGGAGGCGAGCGAGCTCGGAAGGCTCGTCGAGGGGGCGCTCGTCCGCGTTGACCTTCTCGGCTATGTGAACCGGAGGGTGCAGGAGCTCTCCGGCGGCCAGCAGCAGCGCGTCGCACTGGCTCGGGCGCTGGCGATCGAACCGCCCCTCTTGCTGCTCGATGAGCCCCTCTCCAACCTGGACGCGTCCCTCCGCGAACGGACCCGCACGGAGCTCCGCAGCCTTCTCAAGGGGCTCGGGATCACGGCGTTTTACGTGACGCACGATCAGGAAGAAGCCTTCGATCTCTCCGACCGCGTCGCGGTGATGAACGACGGCGAGCTCTGCCAGGTGGGCACGCCGGAAGAGCTCTACGATCATCCGCACGATGTGTTCGTGGCGGGCTTCGTCGGCCGTGCGAACCTTCTCTCGGGTCTCCTCGAGTCCCCGCACGGCGGCGAGCCGAGGGTCCGCCTCGTGGGCGACGCGCTCTGGCCGGTCGATCCGGAGGGGACGAGCGGCCTGGGGCCGGGGCAGGCCGTGCAGGTCGTGGTGCGACCCGAGGATCTGGAGCTCGTCCCTGAAGGCCACCATGCTTCCGAGCTGGTCGGCGTTGTGAGCGAGCGGGTGTTTCGGGGTGCGCGGATCGCCTACCACGTGAAGTTGGCGGACGGCACCGTAGTCGAAGTCGAAGCCAACCGTCGAAGCGACGCGCGCGGGGGGCGGATCGCGGTGAGACCTCGCTCGCACGCTCGCGCGCACGTCTACCCCGCGGCGGAATGACGCGCGGCCAAAGACCGGCGGCGACGGCCTGGGAGCGCCGCCACACGGCGGCCCTCGCCGTGCCCGTGGCCCTCCTTCTGGTCTGGCTGGTGCTGTACCCGAATCTGCTGGTGCTGGCCGAGTCGGTCCGCGAGGACGGTCGGCTCACGCTCGCGCATTACGCCGATTTTTTCTCTACCCGGGCGGAGCTGGCGGCGCTATGGGCCAGCGTCTGGACCAGCGTGGCCAGCGTGGCTCTGGCGGCTCTGATCGGCGTGCCGCTCGCCATGTTCTTCCACAGCTTCGACTTCCCGGGGCGGAGGATCTTCGGTGCGCTCGCCGCGCTGCCCGTTCTGCTTCCACCGCTCGTCGGCGTGATCGCCTTCCTGTTTCTGGTCGGTGAGAGCGGGATTCTCACGCGTGGGGTGCAGCTGGCCCTGGGCCTCGAGACGGCCCCATGGAGGCTGGCCGGTGCCCCGGCGATCCTCTTCGTGCATGCCTACACGATGTACGTCTACTTCTACCTGTTCACGCTCGCCGGGCTGGCCCGGATGGACGCCGGGATCACGGAGGCGGCCGCTTCCCTCGGAGCCGGTCGGTGGCGGATCTTGCGGACAGTGACCCTGCCGTTGCTCACCCCGTCGTTGACCGCCGCAGCCCTTCTCGTGTTCATGACTTCGATGGCTTCCTTCTCCGCGCCGTACGTCTTCGGCGGCGGCTTCCGGGTCCTGACCACCCAGATCTACACGAGCAAGATGAGCGGCGCGCTGTCGTTGGCCATGGTCGAGACGGTGATGCTGGCCTCGGCGTCACTGGTCGCCCTCTGGTTCCTCCGCCGTTACGAGGAGGCGCGCGAGTACGTGGTCGTGGGCAAGGGCGTGGCTCCCGCTCGGCATAGGGTTCGCTCTCCCAGCGTGAGGGCGCTCCTGGCAGCGGCCGGCGCCGGCTGGGTGCTGCTGCTCCTGCTGCCGCACCTCACGCTCGTCTTGGTTTCCTTCGTGGCCGATGGAGGGTGGACGACCCAGCTACTGCCGGAGCGGTACTCCCTGGAGAACTACAGAGGGCTGCTGCGTGACCCTCGCTTGTTCGCGCCGATCCTGAACTCGCTGCAGATGGCCGCCCTGGCCACCGCAGCCAACCTCGTCTTCTGCTTCGTCGCGGCCTATCTCGTGGTGCGGCGGAGCTTCCGCGGTCGCGCCTGGCTCGCCGTGCTCCTGGTCCTACCCTGGGCGCTGCCGGGTACCGTGATCGCCATCGGGCTCGCCACGACTTTCAGCGCGAACCAACCGTGGGCGGGCCGCTTCGTGCTCGTCGGTACCTTCTGGATCCTTCCGCTCGCCTACTTCATCCGGAACATCCCGCTCGTCGCGCAGGCCGCCATCTCGGCCTTCCGCCGCTTCGATCCGACGCTGGAGGAAGCCGCGGCCTCTCTCGGCGCCGGTTGGATGACGACGATGCGGCGGGTGGCGCTGCCGCTGGTCACTCCCGGGCTGGCTGCCGGGGGTCTGCTGGCGTTCGTTACCGCGCTCGGGGAGTTCGTCGCCTCGATCATCCTCTATACGCCGC
>JAUVMT010000217.1 GCA_030600085.1 Gemmatimonadales bacterium
AGACGACGTGAAGTGGGTCGATTTCGGACCACCCGATGGGCCGCACATACGGACTATCACCCTACGACAGGGCGATCGTCCCTTCCTGCTCGTAGCGCAGATCGGCGCTGGGCAGATCGAGCGTGATCCGGGCGTCGAGCATCTCCTCGCCGGAGAGGTCTCCAGCCAGGATCCTGGCGCGAACGGCCTTCTCGATCTCGCGCTGCGCGTTGATCCCGAACGTCTTGAGGAACTTCCGGACCTCGAGGTTGAAGGTCGACTCGTCCATCATGCTCGTCTCCTCGCAGGTCGACGTCGCTCCAGGTGTACAGCTGTACGGGTAGACAGCTGTGCGGGTCGACATCGGTTCACGTCGGCACCTCTTCGCGGGCCGACAAACGAAGCTCGGCCCGAACCGTCTCGCGCCGTTTCTCCCGGTCCTGCAGGCTGCACACGCTGAGGGCGCGGCTTCTCAGCGCGGTGATCGCATCAGCGGCAGCCGAGGCTGCCGAAAGCGTCGTCGTGTAGGGAACGCCGCGCGCCACCGCCGCTCGCCGGATCTCATAATCGTCGTGCTGCGCGTGCTTGCCCAGGGGCGTGTTGATCAGTAGCTGGAGCTCGCCGGACAGGAGGAGATCGAGGAGGTTCGGCCGGCCCTCGTGGAGCTTGAGCGCGGCACCGCACGGAATCCCGCGGGCGCCCAGATAACCCGCCGTGCCCTCGGTAGCGCGTACCTCGAAGCCCAGCTCGTGGAACCGTCTCGCGATCGGCGTGACCATCGGTTTGTCCCGATCGTGCACGGTGATGGCCAGGGTTCCCGCGATCGGCAGGGAAGATCCGGCCGCGAGTTGGGCCTTGGCGAACGCGAGCCCGAAGCTGTCGGCGAGCCCCATCACCTCGCCCGTGGAACGCATCTCGGGGCCGAGTTGAGGATCCGCCTCCGGGAACTTGTCGAACGGCAGGACGGCCTCTTTCACGGCCACGTCGAGGAGCACGGGTCGCTCCGGGAGGTCCAGATCGTCCAGGCGGCGGCCCGCCAGCACCCGGCCGGCGATTCGCGCCAGGGGGACGCCGATCGCCTTGCTAATGAACGGGATCGTGCGGCTGGCGCGCGGGTTCACTTCGAGCACGTAGACATCGCCCTCGAAGACCGCGTACTGCACGTTGATCAGCCCCCGGACGTCCAACGCTTCAGCGAGCTCGCGGGTGTGCCGCCGCATCCTCTCGATGTCCTCGTCCCGGAGGAGATAGGGCGGCACGACGCACGCCGAGTCTCCCGAGTGGATCCCCGCCTCCTCGATGTGCTGCATGACGCCACCAATCAGCACCCGCTCGCCGTCCGCGATGGCATCGACATCGGCCTCGAACGCGTCCTCGAGGAACCGGTCGAGGAGCACGGGATGCTCGGGCGAGGCGCGGAGGGCGCGGTCGAAGTACTCTCGGAGCGAGGGGTCGTCGTAGACGATCTCCATGGCCCGGCCGCCAAGGACGTAGCTCGGACGCACCAGTACCGGATAGCCGATCTGCTCGGCCACCATGATCGCCTCCTCGATGCTCGTCGCCGTGCCGCCCTCGGGCGTGCGGATCCCGAGGCGACGGCAGAGGGCCTCGAACCTCCGTCGGTCCTCCGCCTCGTCGATCGCATCCACGCTCGTTCCGAGGATCGGGACCCCGAGATCACTCAGCGCACGCGCCAGCCCGAGCGGCGTCTGACCGCCCAGCTGCACGACGACGCCGTCGGGCCTTTCGTGCTCGACGATCTCGAGGACGTCCTCGAGGGTGAGCGGCTCGAAGTAAAGTTTGTCCGAGATGTCGAAGTCGGTGGAGACCGTCTCCGGGTTCGAGTTGACCATGATCGTCTCGAACCCCTCATCCCTGAGGGCCAAGGCCGCCGACACACAGCAGTAGTCGAACTCGATGCCCTGTCCGATCCGGTTCGGTCCGCTGCCGAGGATGACGGCCTTCGGGCGCTCCGACCGGGCGGACTCGTTTTCCGTCTCGTACGTCGAGTAGAGGTAGGGTGTCGCGGCCGGAAACTCGCCGGCGCAGGTATCGACCCGCCTGTACACCGGGCGCATCCCGTATCGATGCCGGAGGCCACGGATCTCGGCCTCCGTCGTCCCGCGGAGACGAGCGAGCTCCGCGTCGCCGAAGCCGAACTCCTTCATGCTAAGCAGTTCCGCGGCGTCAGGCTTCGGTCGCGGCTCGATGCCGGAGGGGCCCTTGAACTGCTTCGCCGCTTCGACCAGCTCGGCGAGCTCGTTCAAAAACCAGGGATCGATCCCGGTGAGCGACGAGATCTCCCCCACCTTCAGGCCTGCCTCGAGAGCCCTATAGATCTGGAACGGTCTCTCGGGGGTCGGCGTCCGCAGCGCCGCGCGGATGGAGGGGATCTCTACGTCCGGCAGCCGGTCGTCCTCCGCGGAGGGGGCCGGGCGCCAGCCGCAGCGGTCGTTCTCCAGCGCCCGAAAGCCCTTGAGCCAGGCCTGCTGAAAGGTGCGCCCGATAGCCATCACCTCTCCGACGGCCTTCATCTGCACCCCGAGCGTCGGATCGCTCATCGGGAACTTCTCGAAGGCGAAGCGCGGCACCTTGACCACGACGTAGTCGAGCACCGGCTCGAAGCAGGACATCGTCTTTCGGGTGATCGCGTTCTCGATCTCGTCGAGCCGGCAGCCGATAGCGAGCTTGGCTCCGATCCTGGCGATCGGAAACCCGGTGGCCTTGGATGCGAGGGCGGAGCTCCGAGAGACGCGGGGGTTCATCTCGATCACCAGCATCTCCCCCGACTCCGGATCGACCGCGAACTGGATATTGCATCCGCCCGCGTCCACCCCGATCTCGCGGATGACGGCGATCGCGGCGTTCCGCATCTCCTGGTACTCCGCGTCGGAGAGCGTCATCGCGGGAGCCACCGTGATCGAGTCGCCCGTGTGGACCCCCATCGGGTCGAAGTTCTCGATCGAGCACACGACCACGACGTTGTCGCACCCGTCCCGCATCAGCTCGAGCTCGAACTCCTTCCAGCCGATCACGCTCCGATCGATCAGGATCTCCCCGATCGGCGACGCGTCCAGGCCCCTGCGCACGGCCTTCTCGAACTCTTCCCGGTTGTAAGCGATTCCTCCCCCAACGCCTCCGAGGGTGAAGGAGGGCCGTATGATCGCCGGGTAGCCGGTGTCCTCCGCGATCTCGACGGCCTCATCGACCGACTTAGCGAAGCCGCCGTGCGGCACGGCCAAGCCGATTCGGCCCATCGCCTCCGCGAACTCCTCGCGGTTCTCCGCCTTGCGGATGGCCAGGTGGTCCGCGCCGATCAGCTCGACGCCGTAGCGTTCGAGCACCCCGCTGTCGTGCAGCTCGAGGGAGACGTTGAGGGCGGTCTGCCCTCCCATCGTCGGAAGCAGGGCATCGGGCCGTTCGCGCTCGATCACCCGCTCCACCCACTCCGCCGTTACCGGCTCGATGTAGGTGGCGTCCGCCATGTCCGGATCGGTCATGATCGTGGCGGGATTGGAGTTGATGAGAACGACGCGGTATCCCTCCTCGCGGAGGGCGCGGCAGGCCTGGGTACCCGAATAGTCGAACTCGCAGGCCTGACCGATCACGATCGGACCCGAGCCGATGAGAAGGATGGATTCTAAGTCATCTCGGCGGGGCATCGCGGTGAAGCTACGCGCGGGGTTTGCTCCGCGCAGCCCCGCCGGCTCTCGCTGGGCGGCGGGGCCGAATCGAGTGCGATGTACGGCGCGCCCGGGTCGCCTGCCGATTCCAGTTCGCTACTGGAAGGCCTCGTTGACGCGCACCTCTTTCGTGACCACGGTGATTTCGAACTGGCCGGAGTCGAGCATCTTTCGCAGCTTCTCCATCTGCCCGCCCATCATCCGCTCGACCATGGCGCGTTGGGTGGCGTCCATCCCCTCCAGGTTCTTCTCCATCTCGGCCAGGCCCCTGCGCGCCTCCTCCATTTCCTCCTCCGACATGCCGGCGGCGAGCCCGGTGGCCGAGATGTGCAGCTGGAAGGGGTGGAGCATCCCCTCCACCTCTCGATAATCCGAGAGCACAGTCACGGCGGTCATGGGC